>NZ_SMKB01000022.1:0-54171 GCF_004348575.1 Actinomadura sp. 7K534 | reverse complement strand
CCAGTGACCCCGACGCCCCCGTCCCCGGCCTGCTCCCGCCCGGGGTCAACGACTGGTCCTGCCGCTCCCAGTCACGGCCCGTACCGCTCGTCCTCGTCCACGGCACGTTCGCCAACGCCCTCGACAACTGGTTCGCCACCGTCCCGGCGCTGCGGAGGGCCGGGCACTGCGTCTACGCCTTCAACTACGGCGGTGCGCCGAACGCCTTCATCCAGGGCACCGGCGACATCACGATCTCCGCACGGCAGCTGGCCGCGTTCGTCACCCAGGTGAAGACCGCCACCGGCGCCGACGAGGTCGACCTCGTCGGCCACTCCCAGGGCGGCATGATGCCGCGCTACTACCTGAAGAACCTCGGCGGCGCCGCCCACGTCCGCCACCTGGTCGGCATCGCGCCGTCCAACGCCGGGACGGACCTCTTCGGCCTGACCGAGCTGGCCAAGCGGTTCGGCATCGTCGACCTCGGCGGCTACGTCTGCTACTCCTGCTACCAGCAGGTGAGGGGCTCCGACTTCCTCACCGCGCTCAACGCCGGCGGCCAGACCGAACCCGGCGTCGAGTACACCACGATCGTCACCAGGTACGACGAGATCGTCACCCCGTACCAGTCGCAGTTCCTCACGGGCGACGACGTGACCAACATCCTGCTCCAGGACGTGTGCCCCCGCGCGATCGCGGAGCACGGCGTCATCGTCGCCAGCCCCGTCACCCACCAGCTCATCGCCAACGCACTGGCCCCTGACGACGCACAGAAACCCGTCCGCTGCCTCTTCTGATCCGCTCGGTTCCCGTGGTGCGCTCCGGCCGGGAGCACACCACGGCCGTTCTCGGCCTCGCGGAGAACCCAAGACCGGGGGCGTCCGCGCGCGGTTCGGAATGGGGTGCGGCGCGGGGTCGTTGTAAATGGGATGACCACGGCGGAAGAACGGCTGATCGCGGACCGCGCCGACACGCTCAAACTCATGGCGTCGCTGAGCGGCGATTGGGACGGCGTAGTCGAAGCGTCGGCGCACGCCAACGTGGACGACGAGCATGACCCGGAAGGCGCCACGATCGCCTACGAGCGCGCCCGGATCGAGGCATCGTTGAGCCGAGCCCGCGCGCACCTGGCCGACATCGAGGACGCACTGCGCCGCATCCACGGCGGCACCTACGGCACCTGCGAACGCTGCGGCGGCCCGATCGCCCCAGGCCGCCTTGAGGCCCGCCCCACCGCCCGCACGTGCATAACCTGCGCCGCCACCTGAGACACCACGGTCACTGAAACACCGCGGTCACTGAAACACCACGGTCATCGTCCGACGTCGAGCAGGCGGGCGAGGCGGGCGAGGTAGGCGTCGAGTTCGGCGAGCATCTCCGCCGCGTCGTCCGGGCGGTACCGCTGCACGGCGTCCCGCATGACCTGCGCCGTGCCGGCGAGCAGGTCCGGGCGCCGGGCCACCGCGTGCAGCCGCATGAGTGAGGCGAGCGCGTCGAAGTACCGTTCCACGGCGGCGGTGTCGGCGGGGTCGAAAGCGGCCCCGGCCACATCCTGGAACGCGGCGGTGGCGCCGCTCACGTCGCCCATTTCGTCCCTGCATTGCGCCAGGTAGTAGCGGGCGACCTGCGCGTCGGGGTCGTCGGGTCCGTACCGGTCCGTGAAGTAGGCGCCGACCTCGGTGAACAGGGCGGCGGCCTCGGTGTGGCGGCCCGCGATGAACTTGGCGGTGGCGAGCCGGAAGGACATCTCGTTGCCGAGCGGCGCGTCCCCCGCCCGTGCACGGGCGTCTTCGAGGACGTCGAACGCCTCCACGAAGAGGTCGTCGTTCAGCAGCGCCTCGACGCGCTCGCCGATCTCGGAGATCTCCCGTTCGGTGAGCGCGGGCGCGGGCGGCGCCGGCGCGGCCGGGGCGCGGCGGCGCAGCCGGCCGCCGAGCGGGCGGAGGAACGGCAGGCACGGGTCCAGGTCGGCGAGGTCGGGCGGAACGCCCGGTCCGGCGGGACGGGACGCGAACGGCAGCAGCCGCTCGTACACGTCGGCGGCGCCGGGCCGGTCGTCGGGTTCCTTCGCCAGCATCGCAACCAGGAGCGACTCGATCTCCTCCGGGACGTCCGGCCGGGCGGCGCGGATCCGCGGCGGCGCAGAGTGGATGTGGTGCCACTGGTGCGAGCGCGACGCGGACTCCGCGAACGGCGGACGGCCGGTGAGCACCTCGTGCAGGACGCACGCGAGCGCGTACACGTCGGAGGTGGGCCCGACGCTGTTGCCGAGGGTCTGCTCCGGCGACATGTAGGGCGGTGTGCCGACCGTCATGCCGACCTGGGTGAGGCGCGGGTTGTCGCCGGAGCCGAGCAGCGACGCGACACCGAAGTCCAGGACCTTCACGATGCCGCCGGGCGTCAGCATCAGGTTCGAGGGCTTGACGTCACGGTGCACGACGTCCTGCCGGTGCACCTCGTCCAGGACGGACGCGATCTGCGCGCCGATCGCGGCGGCCCGCGCCACCGGGAAGGGCTCGGTTTCGTGGTCGGTCTCGTCGATGACGGTCTGGACTTCGCGGCCGTGCAGGAGCTGCATGGCGATGAACAGCCGCCCACCCGAGACGCCCGCGTCGTACACGGCGGGAATGCCGAGGTGCTCGATCGCGGCCGTCGTCCGGACCTCGCGTAAGAACCGCTCCCGGCGGATCTCCAGCGCCTCCGCGGCGGGCCACAGCTCGGTGGGACGCTCGTCGAGCATCATCTTGACGACGACTCGGCGGCCGCCGAGCCGCTCGTCGTAGCCTTCCCAGACCTCGCCCATGCCACCGGCGCCGAGGGGGGCGCGCAACCGGTACCGGCCGGCGATGAGCCGTCCGCCCGCCTCGTCGGCCTCTCCCATGGGACGCAACGCTACTCGGGACGAGCCGGGCGGGTCCGGCGGTTCTCGGCGAGCCGCTCGGCGGTGGCGCGGCGCTCGGCCTCCCGCCGCACCGGCCGCCGGATCATGTCGTACGCCTGCCGCTTGGCGATCTGCTTGAACAGCCGGTTCACCTTCTCGTCCGCGAAGTACCGCTGCACGAGCGCGTCGTTGGCCCCCGCCCGCTCGATGAGGATGCGGTCGGCGTCCTTCTCGACCTCCCGCTCGAACACCTCCCGGGGGTTGTTCAGCGCGATCGCGGCGAGCTGCGGGTCCTCGGCGACCGCGACGGTGAACTGCCCCGCGAGGATCTTGTCGGCCGTGGAGAAGTTCGTGCCGTACTCGTCGTTGACGCGGTCGATCAGCTCGGCGAGGGTCAGTTCGTCGGGGTCGGCGGACGGGCCGGCCGCGCCGCCGAGCAGCCCGGTCACCTCCTGGTCGCCGTCGGCGCTGAGCCGCAGCTCGCTCTCGCCCTTCTTCTCGATCCGCAGATGGCTGGGTTCGACCTCGCCGACGTCCACGGCGGCCTCCTGCCCGCGCGGCGGGAGCCTGTTCAGCAGGAACCGGCCGTACTGGTAGAGGAGTTCGAGGTCGTCGTCGTTGTAGCCGATCACCTGGGAGAGGAACCCGTAGGCGCGGACGAAGTCGCGCAGCGCGCCCCGGAACGCCTCGGCCTTGTCGGGCTCCTCGGCGGTGAGGGCGGTGAACCGGTCGACGGCCGGTTGCAGCCACCGGTACAGCCTCCCGTGCGCCCTGATCAGCTCGCGTTCATCGGCCGCCTTCGCCCGTTCACCGCTGAGCGCCTCGAAGAACCGGCGCATCTCCGACTCGACGAGCAGGCGGTAGGCGTGGACCTCGCGCTCCTTGGCGTACAGCAGGTCGGGGTCGGTCGGTTCGCTGATCGTCGTCTCGTAGAACGGCTGGAACGCTTCGAGGATGTCATCCGGCTTGTTCACGAAGTCCAGCACGAACAGGTCTTCCTGGGTCTTGCCGGGGTGGGTGCGGTTCAGGCGCGACAGGGTCTGGACGGCGGCGACGTCGGCGAGCGGCTTGGCCACGTACATCGTGGTGAGGAGCGGCTGGTCGAAGCCCGTCTGGTACTTGTCGGCCGCGACGAGGATGCGGTACTCCTGATTCGGGACGGTCCCGGCGCGCCGGTCGTCGGCCCTCGTGTAGGCGAACCGCGCCGGAAGCTCCCGTTCGGGGAACCCGTTCAGCTTGGCCTCGGTGTACTCGGGGCCGTCGTCCTCAGGCCGCAGGGCCCCGGAGAAGGCGACGAGCGCACCGCAGTCGGTGAATCCGCGTTCGTCCACGTACGTACGGATCGCCTGGTAGAGGCGGAGCGCGTCGGCCCGCAGCGGCGTCACGACCATCGCCTTGGCCCGCCCGCCGATGCGGGGCGCGGTGTGCGACCGGAAATGGTCCACGATGATCTTCGCCCGGAGCGCGGTGGACGCCTCCGACCACAGCGCCTGCCGGACGATCTGCGCCTTGGCCTTGCGGGGGTCGACCATCCGCTCGGCCTCGTCGGCGGCGGCCTGCGACAGCTTGAAGTACGTCTTGTAGGTGACGTAGTTCCGGAGCACGTCGAGGATGAATCCCTCGTCGATGGCCTGCCGCATCGAGTAGACGTGCACGGGCCTGTTCCGACCGGCCCGCGCGTCGTAGGTGCCGAACAGGTCGAGGGTCTTCTTCTTGGGCGTCGCGGTGAACGCGAAGACCGACAGGTTGGGCTGCCTGCCGCGCGCCAGCGCCGCCGACGTGAGCGGGTCGCCGGACTCGTCCTCGGTCCGGGCCCCGAGCGCCTTCTTCAGCGCCGCGTTGTCCTCGCCGCCCTGCGACGAGTGCGCCTCGTCGATGACGATCGCGTACTTGCGCCGGGACAGGTCGCGGACCTTGTCCAGGACGAACGGGAATTTCTGCTGCGTGGTGATCACGATGCGGGCGCGTGCCCCGGTGAGCGCCTCGGCGAGCTGTGCCGAGTCCTTCTCGATCTTCTCCACCACGCCCTGGACCTGCTCGAACTGGTAGATGGTGTCCTGGAGCTGCTTGTCCAGGACGAGCCGGTCGGTCAGCACGATGACCTTGTCGAACACCGGCTCGTTCGCGCTGTCGTGCAGCGTGGAGAGCCGATGCGCGAGCCACGCGATCGTGTTGGACTTCCCCGACCCAGCCGAGTGCTCGATCAGGTAGTTCTCCCCCGCGCCCTTCTCCCGGGCGTCGGCGACGAGCTTCTTCACCGCGTGCCACTGGTGGAAGCGGGGGAAGATGAGCGGCTGCGTGTGCGCGGCGAACGGCTTGAAGGAGGGGGCCCTGCCCGCCTTGGCGTCGGCGTCCTCCACGTGGAGGTACTGCTGGAGCAGTTCTAGGAAGTTGTCGCGCTGGAGGACCTGCTCCCACAGGTAGGACGTCCGGTAGGCCGATTCGCCGACGGGCGGGTTGCCCGCCGAGCCCGACTTCCCCGGCCCGTTCGAGCCCCGGTTGAAAGGGAGGAAACGCGTCTTGTTCCCGGCGAGCCGCGTCGTGAGGAACACGAGGTCGGTGTCCACGGCGAAGTGGACGAGCGTGCGCCGCGCGAAGAACACGGCCTTGTGGTCGCGGCGCCGGTACTGGGCCCGCGCGTCGGCGACGGTCTGCCCGGTCGCCGGGTTCTTCAGTTCGGCGGACGCGACCGGTATCCCGTTGACGAAGAACGCGAGGTCGACCGAGTGCGCGGGGTCGTCCGCGGAGTGGTGGAGCTGCCGCGTCACCGTCAGCCGGTTCGCCCGGTAGTCGTCGAGCGCCCCGGCCGCGAGGGTGTGCGCGGGCCGGAAGAACGCGAGCCGGAACCGGATCCCCTTGTCCTTGACGCCCGTGCGCAGCACGTCGAGCGCGCCCCGCGCGTCGACCTCCTTTCCGACCAGCCGCGCGAACGGCCCGGCCGGATCGTCCCCGTAGGCGCCGCGCAGCCGTTCCCACTCCCGGGGCTGGGTCCGCCCGAGGAACACCGCCAGCTCGGCCGTGTCGAGCGCCAGCTCCCGGTCGTAGTTCCCCGGCTCACCCGGCGCCCATCCGTGGTCGATCAATGCACTCTCGACGGCGTCCTCGAACGTCTTCTCTCCGTACACCCTCGCGCCCACACAACACCTCGCCCGGCCTCACGTCTGGTCTACCGCGCCCACTGTACGCACACCGTGAGCAGATCGCCACTGCTTTCAGGATGTTAACGAAGTTAACACTCCCCTTCGTCGGCGTGCGCCGCGGCGGAGCCGGCCTCGCAAGTCGGCGCACACCGGCATGGTCGCTCTGTCCTGCCTTTTGTAAAGGCCCTTCGAAGCCTCGAAATTCGCACGGCCAGGTGTCCTTAGCTGGCCTCGGGGCCGTATACGCCGGCGGGGTCGGGCACCGTAGTCTGGAAACGCCGCTGAGTGACGGGTGGTCGCATGTCGGACAGCCATCATGATCCCGCCGAGCCCGGTACTCGTTCCACCATGTCGGGCAGCGCGAGCGATGTCGTGCAAGCCCGCGATATCAGCGGCGGGATCCATTTCCACTACGGCCGCGGCACCCACACCGCACCGCGGCAATTACCGCGCGGCGTCCGGGTCTTCGTCAACCGCCAGGCCGACCTCGGGCGCCTGGACGACCTGCTCACCGCCCGGCGGGAGGGCGCGGACGGCGGCGTCGTCGCCTATGTGATCGCGGGGACGGCCGGGGTCGGGAAGACGTCGCTGGCGCTGCACTGGGCGCACCGCGTGCGCGACGAGTTTCCGGACGGCCAGCTCTATGTCGATCTCCGGGGTTACGACCCCGGCGTTCCGGTCACGCCGGATCAGGCGCTGGAGGGTTTCCTGCTCGCGCTCGGCGTTCCCGCGTCCGCCGTCCCGAACGACGTGGCGGCCAAGTCCAGCCTGTACCGAACAATTCTCTCTGACCGCCATATGCTGGTCATTCTCGACAATGCGGGGACGGCCGCACAGGTCCGGCCCCTCATTCCGGGAATGGGGCACAGCCTGGCGATCGTGACGAGTCGCGGCAGCATGTCGGGGCTCCTGATCCGCGCCCCCGCGAAGCGGACGATCCTCGGCACGCTCTCCGAGGAGGAGTCGGTCGCGCTGCTCACCGAGACGACGTCGGACTACCGGTCCGGTGACGATCCGGAGGAGCTCGCCGAACTGGCCCGGCTGTGCGCCCACCTGCCGCTGGCGCTGCGCATCGCCGCCGAGCGCGCGGCGAGCCGCCCCGGAATGCCGCTCGGGGAGCTGATCGCGGACCTGCGGGACGAGTCGTCGCTGTGGGACGCGCTGTCCACCGGCGACGAGGAGGAGGCCGAGGCGGTCCGGACCGTCTTCGCCTGGTCGTACCGTGCCCTGCCGCCGGCCGCCGCCCGCCTGTTCTGCCTCCTCGGGCTGCATCCCGGCGGGGAGTTCAGCGAGGCGGTGGCGGCGGTCCTGTCCGGGCCCGGTGACCGGGTGCGCGGCCCGCTCGACGTCCTGGCGGGCGCCTACCTGCTGGAGAACCGGGGATCCGGCCGCTACGGGTTCCACGACCTGCTGCGCGCCTACGCGGTCGACAGGGCCAGGTACGAGATCCCCCAGGGCGAGCAGCTCGACGCGGTGCGGCGCGTGTGCGCCTGGTACCTGCACGGCGCATACGAGTGCGCGCTGTCCATCGCCCATGACACGACCCTCCTGTTCACCGTCGATCCGCCCGCCGACGCGCCTCGGGTGAGGTTCACGGGCCGCGAGCAGGCCGCCGAGTGGTACGCGCTGGAGAAGCAGAACCTCGCGGGGGCCGTCCAGGCGGCGGCGGACACCGGGCAGTTGCAACTGGCGTGGCGGCTCTCGATCGTCCTGGAACGGATCTACGCGACCTACAACCACGTGCATGACTGGCGCGAGACGGCCCTGACGGGGCTGTCCGCCGCGCGGACCCTTGGTTTCCGGGAAGGCGAGGCGGCCCTGTGCGAGAGCCTCGGACGCCTCTCCCGGATGACATTGCAGCTCGACGACGCCAGGCGCTACCACCGCGGGGCGTTGGACATCCACCGGGAGCTGAACGACCCGCTGAGCATGGCCAAGGCCCTCAACGGGCTCGGCTGGGTCCACCTGTTCGCGCACGAGCCGAAGGACGCGCGCTCGGTGCTGGAGCAGGCGCTGACGATCGTCCGCGACCTCGATGACCCGTACTGGACCGCGACCGTCCGCTACAGCCTCGGCTATGCCCTTTGCCAGCTGGGACGGCACGACGCCGCGGAGGAGGAGCTCACCGGGTCGCTGACCGCGTTCCGGGACATGCGCGACCGGCTCTACGAGTCGATGGTGCTGACGGCGTTCAGCCTGCTCGCACGCCGGCGCGGTGACGCGGCGCAGGCCCTCGCGGCGGCGGACGAGGCGGTGTCGATCGCCCGCCACATGGACAACCCGCTGTGGGAGGGGACGGCGCTGCTGTACCTGGGCAAGGCGCAGCTCGCCGCCGGGCTGCCCGCCGAGGCGCTCGTCTCGACCCAGCAGGCCGCCGTGACGTTTCGCCGCGAGGGCGACCCGAGCCGGGAGGCGATGGCCCTGGACGGCACCGGCCGCGCGTACCGGGCGCTGGACAGGCTGCCGGAGGCCGTGGACTTCCACCGCCGCGCCGCCGCGGTGCACGGAATGGTGGGCGACGAGTGGAAGCGCGGCAAGAGCCTCCTGCGTCTCGGCGACGCCCTGACGGCGGCCGGGGATCACGACATGGGCGAGCTGCACGTGACCGAGGGGCTGGCGGTCCTCGCCCGCTACGACGATCCGCGGTCCGTGGAGCTCCGGTCGGAGGCCCTCGTGATCTACGAGGATCAGGGCTGACGCGGCGGGTCGTCGCGCAGCAGCGAGTAGAGCACCTGGTCGTGGCGGCGCCCCTCACGCCATTGGGCGGCGCGCAGCACGCCCTCCCGGGTGAATCCCGCCCGGGAGATCATCCGCTGGGAGGCGGTGTTGGCGGCGTCGGCGACGGCCTGGACGCGCCAGGCGAGGGTGTGGTCGAACAGGTACCGGGTGAGCAGGGTCAACGCCTGTGTGCCGAGGCCGCGGCGCCGCTGCTCCGCGACGATGTGCAGGGCCACCTCCCAGCACCAGGACGTCTCGGCCGGACCCCACTCCCGGCGGAACCAGAACGCGCTTCCGGCGGCTCGGTCGTCGGCGGTGACGGTCAGCCGTCCGCCGTGCGGTCCGAGCGCCCCCATCTCGGCGAGGCCGCGGCCGGGCGGGCTGAACCCGAACCACTGGTGTTCCCCGGCGCCGTCCCGGGTGGAGTAGGCGTGTTCGAAGACGGGGAGGTCGGCCTCCTCCAGCGGGCGCAGCCGGACGGTCACCACCGGAACTCGCCGAGCAGTTCGCGGGTCTCGGCGTCCCCTTCCCGGGCGAGGTCCTCCGTGAGCGCACGTTCCGGTGGAACGCCGCACGCGGTGCTGGGCCGCTGCCAGGAGGGGACGAAGCCGAGCAGGAGCAGCCGGCGGTATCCGGCGGCGGCGCCGGACGGGACGGTCCGGTGCCAGAGCCCGGCGTGGATGAGGACCGCGTCGCCGGGCTCGAAGAACAACTCGACCTGCCCGTCCCGGTCGCCCTGGTCACCGAGCGGGATGCGCAGGTCGCCCAGGCGGTGCGAGCCGGGCAGCAGGCAGAGGGCGCCTTCCTTCTCGGTGATCCGGTCCAGGTAGACGAGGCAGTGGATCTGGTGGGGGTAGCTGAACAGGGCCGGGAGCGGGTCGGGGATGACGGGCAGGTGGGCGTGCCAGGGCACCGCGACCCCGGCCCGGCCCGCGTGGTTCAGCCGGGCCTCCAGATCGATCCAGACCTGCGGGCCGAGCAGCGTCCGCGCGATCGACAGCGCCGGTTCCAGTCGCAGAAGCGGGTGGAACACCGGGTCCTTGTCGAGCAGCGACCGGAGGTAGATGCTCTCGCCGGGGAGGCTCTCGGCTTCGGGACGGCCGTCTTCGGCCTTGGCGAGCCGCAGTACGGCGTCCGCGAGGAGGGCGGCCGTGGCACCGTCCAGCAGCCCTCGCCGGACGAGGTAGCCGGACCGGACGACCGCGTCGAGGTCGTCCGGTCGCGCCGTGGTGGTGACCGTCCGGCGCGGGTAGCCGGCCGCCTGGTCGCTGAGGACGAAGTCGGTGCTCAGGTCCGGGTGGCCTTCGACGCGCATGCGTGCTCCTTCGCCCATGCGGTCCGGAGGTCGAGCGGCGAGCGCGGCACATCCAGCTCGGCGCCGCGGACCTTGGCCAGGAGGTCGGCCAGCGGGAAGGACCGGACGTAGAACTCCCGCCAGGCGGTCCGCGCCTGCTCCCGCCGCTTCGGATCGTCGTTCCTGTTGATGTACAGGAGTTCGCCGGAGCGGTTGTAGCTCAGGTCCACGACGATCTCGTCGTCGAAGAGCCACGTGTCCGTGTAGAAGAGGTCGGGCACGTCGTCGCGATAAATGAACCGGATGTCCTCGCCCGCCGCGCCGTTGACCGCGTAGTACCAGTCGATCTCGAACTGGAGATACGGCGTGAGGACGTGGTCGATGATGTGCACCCTGCCCATGTACTTGCCGGCCGCGACGCACTCCCGGATGTTGCGCGCCCATTCCTCGTTCCGGTCCGGCGGCAGCGGCGCCCCGGAACGGTAGAGGTCGAGGTTGTCGCGTTCCTCCGGCACCGAATAGACGTCGAGCGTCTCGATGCGCGTCGCCGACGACCTGAACTCCGAGAAGAGCCGGCCGAACTCTTCCATGTTGAGAATGATGGCAATTCTCCCGTGTGACGGACCGGTGCCTCAAGCGGTGCCGGCCTGCGCGGTCAGTCGGCGGCGAGCGCCCGCTCAAGGATGTAGCGCGGGATCTCCACGGCGCCCTCGCCGGGCGGCAGCGCGAGGCCCGTCTGCTCCGGGTCGACGACGAAGCCCTGGACCACGATGGTCTTGTTCTCCGTCTCGTACACCGCAGGACACGGACCATTACCGCACCCCGAACCGCCGATCAACCTGAGTGTCATGGCACGGTCCTCGCCTTGCCGATATTACTCTTCACGACTTATATATATCGACCACGGAGGAGCGTCAACCGTACTCCCATAAACACCGTGCGTGACGATGACCTCATTTCAGATTCTATCGGTCCATAACGAGAACAATCGCAGCTCACACGACCCAGAGCTGAAATACCGGCACTTACTTGTCACTCTACGCATACTCTGGCCGGATACGGTCACGCGCTTCTCCGCCGGCCCCGCCATACGGCGGACCGGGGTTTCTTGACCATTCATACGCACCGGCGCCCGGAACCCGATCAGCCGGCCCGTGAAATCTTTCACGGGCCGCTAGACCGCATCGGAATCCTGGGCGAACCTGTGGGGCCAGAGCGTCTACGGAGGGAGCGCGCCCATGTGGCGGACCTTGACTCGCGCCTCGCTGGTCACGGCGGTGGCGGCGGCCGCGGCGGTACTGCCGGTGTCGTCCGCCTCCGCGACGCCGGCGCCGGGCCCCTGGGACTGTCCGGCCGAGTCGCTGTGCGGGTGGTCGGGAGCCGGGTTCGTCGGCCTGGTCACGACGTTCCCGCCGGGCGCCGGATGCATCGACGCGCCGTTCCCGCTGCGGTCCGTCGCCAGCACGCACCGGGACGGCACGGGCGTCCCGGTTGCCCTGTTCGTGTATTCGGACGCGGGCTGCACCGGCAAGCTGCTCGGCTCGGTTCGGGGCAGCGAGTCACTGCCGACGCTGCCCGCCGACGGCCTCAGCGTCTGGTCAGTGTGGTGACCCGGAAATGAGGGTGTCCACGCCCGGCCCGAAATGGAGTGCGGCGCGAAGGCGTTGCAGATGGGATGACCACGGCGGAAGAACGGCTGAGCGCGGACCGCGCCGACACGCTCAGCCTCATCGCGTCGCTCAGCGGCGACTGGGACGGCGTCGTCGAGGCCAACGTGGACGACGAGCATGACCCTGAGGGCGCCACCATCGCCTTCGAGCGCGCCCGGATCGGGGCATCTTTGAGCCGCGCCCGCACGAATCTGGCCGAGATCGACGACGCCTTGCGCCGCGTCTGCTAAGGCACCTACGGCACCTGCGAACGCTGCGGAGGCCCGCCCAACCGCCCAGCACCTGCATCACTTGCGCCAGCGCCTGAGATTCCGCCACCCTTGGCCTCGACCCGATCAAGCTGCGGCTCCGGGCGTGACGCTTAAGATCTCCCTTCGCCGGTAGTGCCACCGCTAACTAAGTGGGACGGGGGTTGTGAGAGATCAACCGCCCTACCAGGGACCTCTTGACGTCCGGCACCACCCACGCCATCCGCGATCATGCTCTGATCAGAGTCTCAAAACTGCCGCCGATAAGGCTCAGTGACCGTCTGATTCCCCTATGCTGCGGTTCGTGGCGGACTCCATTGACGGGCGAGGCGAGGCGGTTCGGCAACTCTTCTTCGATCGCCGATATCGACTGGATCCCTATCAGCGCGAGTTCACGTGGCAGCGAGCACAGGTACTTCAACTGCTGCATGACCTGCGCCGCCGCTTCCTGGCCGCTTGGCGGACCGATCACGCCCGCGACCAGGTCAGCGGGTATCCCCAGTACTTCCTGGGCCCTTATGTGTACTACCAGGAAGGCGGGATCACCTATCTCGTCGACGGGCAGCAGCGCCTGACCACGCTCCACCTACTGTTGCTGCGGGTCAGGCGTCTCCTGGAAGATCACGGACAGGGCGATGACGCGGCGGAGTTGTCGACGCTCATCCGGCGCCGCGAGTACGGCAAGAACGCGTACACGATCGACATCGCCGAACGCGAGCCACTTCTCGACGCGCTGGCGAAGGGTGCGCCGTTCCTGCCCGCGAATGACGCGTCCCCGTCCGTCCGTGCTCTCCATTCCGCCGCCGTTACGCTCGACGAGGAGTTCCCCTCTGAACTGAAGGGCGAGGCCCTGCTCTACTTCCATGACTGGCTGCTGCGCCGGGTGTGCCTGGTCGGCATCCGGGCACCTGGGCGGGATCAAGGCTGGGAGATCTTCGAGACGATGAACGATCGTGGGGTCCGGGCGGGGCCCATCGATCTACTGAAGACCTTCCTGCTGGCCCGGTCCGTGGAGGCACAGCGGCAGGACCTCGACGCCTCTTGGCGCGGCGTCGTTTCCAAACTGTCGATCCTGGACGGCGCGGGCGCGAGCGACTTCGTCAAGGCACTGCTGATCGGGCGTTACGCCGATGCCGTCCGGGACGATAGGGACGACCGGTCCTGGATCAATGGGGCCTTTCACGAATGGGTCCGTGAGAACCACGAGCGGATGGGCCTCCGCAAGTCGTCCGACTTCGCCACGTTCGTAGCCAGGGACTTCGTCCAGCTGGGCAAGGTGTTCGGCGACCTGCTATCCGCGACGAGGCGACCGGTGGAGGGGCTGGAGCCTCTCTTCTACAACGCGGTCAACGGCATCGACCTCCAGATGCACCTGATCTTCGCGGCACTCCTGCCCCAAGATGAACCGGACGTCGTCGCAGAGAAGGCCCGGCTCATCGCTGCGTTCCTCGATCTGCTGTTCGTGCATCGACTCATCTCCGCGCACGCGCAGCACGGTTCCGACCTGAACGATGACATCCACCGGCTCATTCCGCTCCTGCGCGCCTGCGTCACGCCACAGGAGGTCGCGAACGTGCTCGCACCGGAGATCGCGAAGGAGTGGAACGGCTTCGAGGATTTCGCGGCCTACTCGCTGGGCCCGAGCAACCGCCGCCACGTACGCTACATCCTGGCGCGGATGACGGCGTTCACCGAGAAGGGCCTCAAGCGTCCAAACTTGATCGACGCTTACCTGAACGAGCCCTACCAGATCGAACACATCTGGGCCGTCCACTTCGACCGCTACAGCGACCAAGTTAAGACCGAGGACGAGTTCCACTCCTGGCGCAACCGCCTGGGGGCGCTCTTGCTGCTACCGCCCTCCGACAACGCGAGTTACAGCGACGATCCGTACCGGAAGAAGGTCTCGTACTACCGGAACCAGCACGTTTTGGCCGCGTCCCTGCACCCGGAGACGCACCTAAAGAACAGGCCGCTGAAGACATTCCTGACGAAGCACGGCCTGAGCGACCTGGTCCAGTCGTCCGCCGACGACTTCGTCGTCTCGGACATCAGACTGCGGCAGCAGCTCTACCAGCGCCTCTGCCAGATTATCTGGGATCCCGAACGGCTGGGTTTCACGGGTCACGCAACGACGACGGCGCCGCGGCAGCGGCCCCGTACGCGCGCACGCTACAACGTCACCTTCGCGGAGCTGATCGAGCACGATCTTCTTGTCGGAGGCGACCGCATCGTGGGACGACACAAGGGTGTCGACCACTGGGCGACGGTTCTTGAGGACGGCCGTATCAAGGTCGACACAGGGGAGATCTACAACTCGCCGTCCATGGCGGCCGCCGCTGTGGCGCGCAGGCAGAGCTACAACGGTTGGGACTTCTGGCGCGTGCAGGCCCGGGATGGACTGACGCCCATCAAGGAGCTCCGCTCGTGGTACCTCCGAGTGCGGCGCGTGGAGGGATAAGGGGGATGCGCGGTCTGTGGCGGGCCGTCGCGCTGGCGGCGGCGGTAGTGGGCGGCCAGTCGTCCGGGCACGGGCGGCCACCGGTCAAGGCGTCCGTGTGACGGACGATCGCAGGGACGCGGTCGCGGGTGACAGTGCGGGCGATGAAGCCCGCGTTGAATTCGTTGAAGGCGATGGGCTGCTCCCTACCGGTTTCGCCGGTGAATCAGGTGTAGCGGCCTGCTCGAAGACCTTCGTCCCACGGCCGCCGTCAGCTACGCGCTTCGCCCTCCTTCATCAGCCGCACTTGGGACATAATCAACTTCCGTTCAGGCGGTGCCGGACAGTGGAGGACGCGCGTGACGCAGGAGGCGCACCTGGACCGGATCGGCGGACGGTACCGGCTCGTCAAGGAGCTGGGGTCGGGTGGCTTCGGGCGGGTCTGGAAGGCCCATGACGAGACCCTCGGCGTGGACGTCGCGGTCAAGGAGGTTCGGGTGCCGCCGGCCGCGTCCGACGCGGAGCGGGCCGAGTTCCTCACCCGGGCCAGGCGGGAGGCCCGCAACGCCGCGCGGCTGCGGGACCATCCCGGCATCATCCCCGTGCACGACGTGGTGATCGTGGACGACGTCCCCTGGATCGTCATGCGCCTCGTCGACGGGCTCTCCCTTGAGGACCGGCTCAGGAAGGCGGGGACGATCTCCGCCGAGGAAGCCGCGAAGATCGCCGAGGTGCTGCTGAAGGCACTGGACGCGGCGCACGCCGCCGGGGTCGTGCACCGCGACATCAAACCGGCGAACGTCATGCTGGCGGGGTCCGGGGAGGCGCTGCTCGCCGACTTCGGCATCGCGGTCCACCAGGCGGACACGGCGCTGACGGCGTCCGGCGCGGTCATCGGCTCGATGGAGTACCTCGCGCCGGAGCGGCTGAGCGGCAAGAACAACGGCACCGCCGGCGACCTGTTCTCCCTCGGCGTCACCCTCTACCGGTGCGTCGAAGGCGTGTCCCCGTTCCGCCGCGGCACCGTCGCCGAGACCGTCACGGCGCTGCTGCGGGACGAGCCTCCGCCGCCGACGCGGGCCGGGCGGCTCGCGCACCTGATCACCAGGCTGCTCGACAAGGACCCGGACACCCGTCCGACCGCCGCCGAAGCCCTGGACCTGATCGACGGCCCCGGCCCGCAAGATCCGGACGACAAGCCCACCGCACGCCTGCTCTCCCGGCAACGTCCGGGCCCTCAGGAGCACCCGCCCTCTCGGACGACCACCTGGATCCGGCGCCTGGAGGGGGCCGGGAGGCGCGTGCGACGTCCGCGCGTCAGCCGGGGAATGCTCGTGATCGGGATCTGCGCGGCGGTCGTCGTGGCTTTCGCGGGGACCATGGTGACGTTCGCGTCCACCGCGTATCTCGCCAAGGCGGGCGACTGCGTCCACTCCGACGGTCTCGACATCGACGGCTGGGGAACCTGGCGGAGGCACCCCTGCGCGCTCGGTCTCCCGTGGACGGAGAACTACCGCGTCGTCTACCGCTACGACGAGCGCACGTCCTGCTCCACGTTCACGCGGACGCTCGTGCTGCCCGCGAAGAAGGACAAGGGAACGGCCACCCTGTGCATCGTCCCCGACGAGTGACCCGCAGCGGACCGGAGTGCCGCGGCCGGACGTCGCGGCCCGCGTGATCGTCGTGCGCCCGGCCCACTGCCGCCCCGGAGGCCGAAGCCGCTAGGACGTCTGGTCGGTCCCGGAGTGGTCGGTCAGCGCGGCGAGGGCGGCGTCGACGGCATCGGTCAGGCGGAGGGGGTCGGGTTCGGCGCGGGCGAGGACGTGGAGGCCCTGCATGAGGCCGAGCAGGAGGCGGGCCTGGGCTCCGCAGTCGATGCCGGCGCGAACCTCGCCGGATCGCTGCGCGGCTTGGAGTGCCTGCTTCAGGCCGTCCTCCAGCGCGGCGAAACCCCCGCGCACCAGCCGCCCGGCGGCCTCGTCCTCGGGGAGCAGTTCGGCGGCTGTGTTGCCCAGCAGGCAGCCGCGTCCGGGGGTCGCCTGCGCGGCTTGGAGGACGTCGAGGAGCAGCGCCCGGATGCGGGGCAGGACGGCGCCCTCGGCGGCCATGTCCTCGGCCTGCTCCCGGGCGGCGTCCGCGTAGCGCCCCAGCGCGCGGAGGAACAGAGCGTGCTTGCTGCCGTATGCGGCGTACACGCTGCCCGGCAGCACGCCGAGATCCTCCTTGAGGTCGCGGAGCGACGTGGCCGCGTAACCGCGCCGCCAGAAGAGATCGAGGGCGCTCCCGATGACCTGGTCGTCATCGAAGGAGCGCGGCCGTCCGGTGCGTGACATGACGGCATCGTACGACTTCTTGACATGCCGTTCAAAAAGTGACAGCTTGCCTCGGTACGACTTTTTGGTCGAATAACCAAAAAGTCACCCGTTTCAAACCCGAGGAGACCCCGTGAGACGCCTGTTCCTGCACATCAACGTGTCGGTCGACGGTTACATCGCCGACCCGGCGGGCGACATCGACTGGCGTTTCGCCGACGATGAGTTCCAGACCCCCACATGGACGGCGTGCTGGAGTCGATCGGCGGGATGGTCTTCGGCCGGACGGCCTTCGAGCAGCTCGCCGGCTACTGGCCGACGGCCGGCGAGGAGGTCTCGTCCACGCAGCGGCGCCGGATGCACGAGCTGCCGAAGTACGTCATGTCACGCACCCTCCGCGACACCGACTGGCACAACTCCCACCCGCTCGGCGACGACCCGGCGGCGGCCCTCACCGACCTCAAGCGCCAGGACGGCCGCGACCTCGCCTTCTTCGCCGGTGGCCAGGCCGCCACCGCCGCCATCCGCCTCGGCGTCCTGGACGAGCTGCGGCTCCTGATCAATCCCGCCTTCCTGGGCGGCGGCACGCCCCTGTTCAACGGGACGTACCCGCAGCGGGACCTCCGGCTCACCGACACTCGACGGTTCGCCTCCGGCGCCCTGCTCAACACCTACGACATCAACGACCGGCACTGAGCGCCGACCGTCAGGCGCGGGGCCAGAATGCCTGTGTTCCTCCGGATCAGACTCGCTGAGTGATACGCCGCCGGAAACATCGACGGCGCCATGGCTCCGCCATCACTTCCGGCCGGAGGGGACGGAGCCAGGACGACGAGGGCCTCGCGCCGAACGTCGGCGTGAGGCCCCGAAGTGCTGCGGCCGGACGTCGCCTACCGGTCGTACCGCCCGGCCCGGATGTCACTCACCAAGACTCCGAAGGCCGACGCCCGAACGCCAGCACCGGCCCACCCGAATCCTTGGAATCCCGAAAGGCCACCACCGACACACCCCCACCCACCTCAACGCAGTTGCCGCCCGAGGAGTCGCTGTGCGAACTAGTCCGCCAGGACGCGACCTCGACGCAGTTGCCGCCCTCCTGGTCGCTGTAGGTGCTCTTGCGCCAGTGGACGGACGAGGGGTTGATCGTGCTCATATGACCTCCCTACTTGTGGCTAACGGTCGTACCTCTCGGCACGGATGTCCCGAGCCAGCGCACCGAACGCTTCACGTGCGAACGCCAAGACTGGTCCATTCGGATCCTTCGAGTCCCTCACGACCACAACCGAGGTGAGGGCAGCTACCTCAACGCACGCGCCTCCCTCCGAGTCGCTCCGAGAACTCTTGCGCCAGCGAAGGGACGATCCCAGTGTGCTCACGTGCTCTCCATGATCGTGCGGATCAGGTTTTCGGACTCCGCACCCGACAGCGCGGCGGTCCGGATCACATTGAAGAGTATGGCAAGTTCCTGCACATCGTGTGGGTTCGTAAGCACTTGGCCGTGCTGCCCCACTCCGTCCACGTACCCAACATCGGGCGCCTGCTTGAAGCCGAGCAACTGAAATCCACATGGCTGGAACACTGCCGCGTCTGCCGGGATGACCTGAAGGGCGATTTTGGGATGCTCCAGGACGTCTAGCAGTCGCTTGCACTGCTCTGCCCGATATTCTCGCCTAAGATCACGGATGACCGCTTCACGTATGAGCACGAACATCCATGGCGGGTCGGGCCTGCGCAGAATGGCCTGTCGCTCCATACGTATGGCGACCAACTCATCTACCTTGTCGGCGCGCAATCCTGCACCTAGCACGAAACGTGCATACTCCTCAGTCTGGAGAAGCCCGGTGAGAAGCAGGGGCTCATAGATACTGATGCGCGAAGCCTCGGGCTCCGCTTCGGCCAGGGGACGAAAGCCGTTCGGAATGAGCCCGTTCCTCCGGGCCTCCAAGTGTTTCTCCAACATGCGGCGGAAGGTGCCGCCCAACTGGAAGTAGGTGTCCAGGTCGTCAGCAAGCCCCTCGGACGGGGGCTTCTCGAATGACTCGACCTTGGCGATCCACTGGGGAGTACAGCCCAGAGCCGCCGCGAGCTTGTTACGGGAGAGACCAGCCGCTTCGCGCCGCGCCCGCAGCTCGTTGACGAACATCTCCTGGTAGGCGGACGGGTTGGTGTCACGTGAGGGTGCCATCAGGGTGTCTCCCGGGTGTCGGCCCGCATGTTCGGGGGTGTCGGCTGCCTTGCTCGGGTGCTCATCGGGGGGTGAGCGGTTCGTAGCTCACGGTAACTCTTGCCTGGCAGGCTCGTCCTCGAAAAGCCGAACCGATTCGCAGGGACCCCGCCCGTGAACGATCAAGAACGCGAACGCCTACAGGAGCAGTACCCGAGCTGGCACATACGCCGGCCACCGACGATGAAATGCCTCGTGGCCACCCGCCTCGGCCGACCTCTCACACACCGAGAGATTTATTACGGCCTATGCGCGACCATCGTCGAAGACAGTTACGAGCTGCTCAGCGAGGCGCTCGCCAGCCAGCGCAAGATCGAGGAATCTCTATGATCTTCACACTTGCGATCACCGGCGTGACGCTCGTGGCCATCTTCGCCCTCTGGATGATGATCCTCTTCATCAGCATGGCCATGGCCGATTCCGGCTACGTCGGCAAACACCGCTGATCTCCCGGAGCGGCTGTCGCACCCGGCACCTGCGCCTCCCCCAGCGCGCAGGCCGCCTACGGTTCCCCCCTGGGCCGACAGCCGCTCCGGGTCACCCCGTCAAGACACGCGCCGAGCAGTCGTAACGTCCAACTCCCCCGTAACGGCCGCAGTAATAACCGCCCGCCGCCGCTCCTCAAGCAATCGCAACTGAGTCTCACAAGTCTTGGAGACAGCCTGAATGCTGCGCCTTACGGACGCCATCTGTTGTACCGCTGCCTTCTGTTCGGCAATCGACGCGGGAGGAAGGCACAGTGTTTTCGCAACCTCAAGGTTGATTCGAGAGCGCGTTGTCCCCCGACCAACCGCTCTCGCCTGCTCATTCCCCTGGGGAGAACTCAGCGCCCATGCGGCATAGTCGTGACGTACTGAATTTGAGTCCAGCCTCACTCTGAAGCAGTCCGCCTTGACGATGGCCGGCCCAAGCGTATCAGGCACGATGCATGCACGCCCCAAAGGATGTTGTTCGTCACCCAAGCCAGCAATTACCAAGTCACCTCCCACCACCTCGTGGCGACGCAACTGGCGGAAATATTTTGGAGCAATGAATGCTTTATTCTCGTCCTTGAATTCGACCGCTCCAATATTGCCCAGCCTGACAACCCTCGCCCCTTCGTCTACATAGTGACTGCTCGTAAGGGAACTGCCAAAGGGACCGTCAACGAGGGACTCAACAAATCTACGCACCGGCACCCAACCGTACCGCAATCCAAGATCAGCGAAAACCTCGTACCAGATTCTGGATAGGCGCTCGCCCAGCAAACTGACCTGACGGCAACGATATGTTCGCAACTCATCAATGCGGGCGGTCTCGGCGTCGAGGAAGTCCGCGATCCGCCGCTGCTCCTCCAGCGGTGGTAGGCGCACTGGCAGAACACGCAAATCGTCATTGTCGATCTCGACCTGATTGGGGCGGACACCGCGCGAGATGCGCGAGTACTCCAGCGCGTAAGGCGGTGACCTTAGCAGCCAGTTCAAGTAACGAGGGTCTTCGCCATGCTTCGGGCGGAAGCAGATGTAGTGCCCAGAAACTATGCCGCGATAGGGTGAGACACCAACGGACCCCTGCCATGCCTTCATCCGGTTGACGACTAGCCAACCAGGGTCCACGAGCTGGTAGATGTTCCTGTTTTCGGCAGTCTTATTGAAGTTGTCGTCGCGGCCACTCTTCTTAACTACGCCGTGCTCGCGATAGACGCTGAGCATCTCCTCATCAGGATGGCCGACATCCTTGACTCGATCGAAGAGCGCCCACAACGGGACGGTACGCCATGACTCTGGCCACGCCGTCACTTAGTCACCTGGCCGAGGAGTGCTTGAATTTGGGACTCGATGGCCTTCAAGTCGGCGTCGATCTCTTCCAAGGGTCTTGGTGGGGTGTAGGTGTAGAAGTAGCGGGTGAAGGGGATCTCGTAGCCGATTTTGGCGCGGATCGTTTCCTTCGTCTTGGGGTCCTTGGTTTCGGTGATCCAGGCGTCCGGGACGTGTGGGAGGACCTCGCGGGCGAAGTACTCATCTATATCTTCGGTGAGGGGGACGTTCTCGAAGTCGCGTAGGTCGGGGTCGTGGGCGACCTTGCCCTTGACCTTCTGCACCTCGCCCTCGGGGTCGGTGATGGCGAACGCCGTCATGATGGCCTTCTCGACCTTGTCCGGGGGGACGGTGATCGAGTTCTCGATGTAGGCGGCGAAGAGCTTCTCGCGGAACCTCGTCCGGTCCCCCCCGGATGTGCCGATGAGGGTCTTGAGGCCGTTCAGCAACTCGTCCCGCAGCTCGTAGTTCTGCACGGCCGTCGTCTCGGCGAGGGCGGTGAGGGTCTCCTCGCTGACCTCGAAGCGCTGGCGCAGCGGCCGGTCGATCGTGATGCGCTGGTATCCGAAGTCCTCGTTGCGGAACACCTTGACCTTGGCGTGGTCGGGGTGGTCCGGGTCGGCGGCGATGTCGAAGGCGTCGCGGTAGATGCGGCAGATGTGGTCCCGCTGCTCCTCGCTGATCTCCTTGCGCTTCTCGCCGAGGGACTTGCGGATCTTCTTCCACTGGTCGCGGGCGTCCAGGAGGACGACCTTCCCCTTGTTCCGGGGCGCCTTGTTGTTGGTGACGATCCAGAAGTACGTGGAGATGCCGGTGTTGTAGAAGAGCTGGTCGGGCAGGGCGACGATGGCCTCAAGGTGGTCGTTCTCGATGATCCAGCGGCGGATCTCCGACTCGCCGGAGCCAGCGCCGCCGGTGAACAACGGGGAGCCGTTGAAGACGATGGCGATCCGGGAGCCCTTGAGCTCGTCGTCCACGTCGGCCGTGGTCGGCCGCATCTTGGACATCATGTGCTGGAGGAACAGAAAAGAGCCGTCGTTGATGCGCGGCAGGCCGGCGCCGAAGCGTCCGGCGTGGCCCAGGTCCCTGTGCTCGTCCTTGACGGCCTGCTCGACCTTCTTCCACTCCACGCCGAACGGCGGATTGGCCAGCATGTAGCGGAACGTCCGGCCGTCGTGGCCGTCGCTGCTGAACGAGTTGCCGAAGGCGATGGACGAGTTCCGCTCGTCGTAGCCCTTCATCAGCATGTCGGAGCGGCAGATCGCGTAGGACTCGGCGTTGAGTTCCTGCCCGGCCAGGTTGATGCGCGCGTGCTCGTTCATCCGCCGGATGTGCTCCTCAGCGGCGGCCAGCATTCCGCCCGTCCCGCAGGCCGGGTCCAGGATGTCGATGACCTTGCCCTCGCCGGTCAGCGCGTCCTCGTCCGGAGCGAGGAGCAACTCCACCATCAGCTCGATGACCTCGCGGGGCGTGAAGTGCTCACCGGCCGTCTCGTTCGACAGTTCCGAGAACTTCCGGATCAGCTCCTCGAACAGGTAGCCCATGTCGTGGTTGCTGACGCGCTCCAGGCTCAGGTCGAGCTTGGGGTCGGCGAACTTCTGCACCACCTGGTAGAGCAGCCCGGACGCGTCCAGCCGCTCGATCTGCGTGTGGAACGCGTACCGGTCGATGATGTCGGCGACCTCGGCGGAGAACCCGTTGACGTAGTCGGTGAGGTTGCGGCGGACGTTGGCCGGGTCGGCGCCGATCGTCCGGAAGTCCTGCCTGGACGTGTTGTAGATCGGCAGCCCGGCCGCCGCCTTCAGCAGCGCCGGAGGGGTGTCGCCCGGGTAGGCGGCGTCCCGATCCCACACGGCCTGCCGCGTCGGCCCCATCACGCAGTCGAACCGGCGAAGCACCGTGAACGGGAGGATGACCTTGCCGTACTCGGACTGCTTGTAGTCACCGCGGAGCAGGTCCGCCACCGACCAGATGAACGCGGACAGGTTCTGGTCAACGGTCACTCGTGGCCCTCTTCCTTGGTTCCGGGTGGTTCCAGTGTCCCGCTGGTGAGGCCGTCGTGTGCGAGTTGCACGGCCCGGCGTCCTATTTTGGCCGCCTCTTCGAGCTGCCGTACGAAACTCTCCAGTTCTCGGAACGCCGCCCCGTACGTGCGCTGGCGTTCCGGGTCCATCTGCGGGACGCGGGCGCCGCGCGGGTCGGTTCGGTGCGTCCCGGAGCCGGACGTGTTGCGGCGGGTGTTCACCGCGCTCTTAAGGAAACCGAGCAGGAAGTCCGTGTCGAGCTGGTCGGTGGTGGAGACCGGCTGCCCGTCCTCGACCTGGACGAGGCCGCCGCGGATCAGCTCGGACACGTTGACCGTGGCCGCGATCTCCTCGGTTCCCTCGGGGAGGCGGGGCAGGGCGCCGCGCAGCTCGCCGAGGATCTCCTCGAACCGCTCGCGAGCCCGGTCATAGGCCGCCGCGCCCGGCTGGGCGGCGGCGACGTGGCGGCCCGGCGTGAGGTCGGCCTCGTCGTCCAGCAGGGAGATGACGGGCACCTCCGCGACCTGCTCGGGGTCCGGTTCGATCGGGCCGGTCAGGTCGGCGTCGGTCAGGTCGATCATGCGTACGCGGGCGTCCGGGCCGGGCGCGCGGACCGGTCGCCGCAGCACCCACAGGTGCACCGGGGCGGAATGCGCGGCGACGAGCCCGCCGGGGAGCGCGACCAGGGTGTCGAGGATGCCGCCGCGTACGAGTTCCGCGCGGATGCGGCGTCCCGAACGGCGGTACGCGGCGGACGCGGGCAGGACGAGCACGGCACGCCCGCCCGGCGCGGTGTGGAAGTAGCAGTGCTGGAGCCACGCGAGATCGCCCTCCGCCTTCGGGGGTAGGGCGATCTCCCAGCGGGGGTCGAGCAGCAGGTCTTCGCGTCCCCAGTCGGGCCGGCCGGTCGGCGGGTCGCACACCACGAGGTCCGCCTTGAGGTCGGGGAACCGGTCGTCGCGCAGCGAATCGCCCTGGACGACCTCGACCTTGCCGGGCCTCCCTTCGAGCGCCGCCCGCGCCCGGACGAACTCGGGCAGCCCTTCCGCCGCGTCCTGGCCGGCACGCCGCCTCACCTTGTCTCCGCCGACCGACAGGAGCAGGTCGCCGATGCCGCAGGCCGGGTCGTAGACCACACCGCCGGTTTCGCCCGCGAAATGGCGGACGACCCGCACCAGCACCGGCGTGGAGACGTACTCGCCCCCGCTGTGGCTCGCCGAAGCGACGAACCGCTCCGCGAGGCCCCGGACGAGCTCCTCGGGCGATCGGTCGCGCGCCAGTTCGGCGACCAGCTTGGCGGTGGGACCGCTCAGCGGGCGCTTCGCAGGCTCGCCGCGAAGCACGGCCGTCACCGCGACAAGCGCGCCGACCATGTCCGCACCGTATTCGGCGCGCAGCGCGTTCCACAGCCTGACCTCGTCCGCGACTGGCTGCCCCTTGCCCTGCCGCTCCAGCCACCGCCACACCTCGGCCAACGCGAACAGCGGCGCGGACGCGGTGCCTCCCGCGGCCTCCGGGAAGTCCGGATGGCGGCGCCGCCAGTTCGACACGGCCGCCCTGGTCACCCCGGCCATCCGCGCGATCTCCGCCGGCGGGACCAGCGCCTCGTCATCCGTCATAACGGCAACGTACACGGCTGTGAGCGCGGGCTCAATCTGCAAGCACGTTGACAACGCTAACAGACTGCCTCACTCTGTTTACGTCAGATCCGTGATGCGCGGGCCCCGCGAAACCGCGCCCACCTTCGATCCCGGCACCCGCCGGGACGACTTCCCCGGAGGTCCGCGATGTCCGCATCGACCCATGAAGTGACCCTGTACCGGTTGTCCGAGGCCGCGCCCGACCTGGACGCGTTCCTGGAGACGCTGCCCGGCACCTTCCTCGACGAGGTGGGTGGCGACGACCTCGTCTTCCCCGACTACACGGACGCCACCGCCTTGGCGCTGCACTGGCGGCGCGACCCCGTCTCCGCCCCGTGGGTGAAGGCGGCGACCCACCTCATCGGGCCGCTCCCCGACCACTACGAGAGGCTCGACTGCGGCGCACTCCTGCTGCTCGGCGTGGCGGGAGACCGCTACGCGATCGGATTCGGCAGCGGATCCCGTGCCGTCCCCGACCAGCTCAAGGACCACGGTTTCGGGCTCGGGTTCACGATCCGCGCCGTCGACGCCGAGCAGGTCCGCTCGGTCGTGCGGCGCTCCATGACCGGGCTCGGACGCCAGGACGCCACCCACGTCCCGTCCGGCATCCCCATCGGGCACATCGGCCTCAGTGAGTACGCCGAGATCGTCGGCAAGCTGGCGGGCATGGTCGACCCCGGAGACCTCGGCCTCGAACAGGGCCGCCCGGTGCGCGTCGAGGGGGCCGCGGGGCTGCGGCTGCGGATCCCGCTCGACCGTGACCGCCTGGTCGCGCTGCTGCGCAGGATCTCCGAGATCTGCGCGCGATCCGTTCCGGACGACTTCGCGTTCGTGGAGGCCGTCACTCCCGTCCGGGACGAGTGGCGCATCACCGACCTCGACCGGCGCCTCGGCGAACGGCTGCGCACGGGTCCCGGGGACAACACGGGGATGCGGCTCGCCGCGGCCGTCCCGATGGACCTCGCCGACCTGGCGGGCCACGCGCGCAGTCACCGCATCAAAATCGGCTCGGTGGAGACCACCTGCCCGGGGGAACTCGACCTGGACGCCATCCTGCACCGCTGCCGCCTCCAGCACCGGGTCCCGGCGGTCCGGGCGCTGCGGAACGGCGAGGTGCGCATGTGCGAGGACGACGAGGGACTGCAGGTGCTCGGCCGCGCCCCCGCCGACCGCTGGCTGGCGGCGGCCGCGCGGGTGAACGGCCGCGAGTACTTCCTCGTCGAGGGCGTCTGGTACGAGGGCGGCGCCGAGTACTTCGCCGCGGTCCGCCGCAGGATCGCCGGGCTGTTCAAGCCCGTCCCGAGCCTCGGCCTCCCGGCCTGGCCGGACGATCTCGCGCCCCCGCCCGGCTCCAGGAAGCGCGGCGAGGCCGTCTACAACGAGTGGGTGCAGGACTCGTTCGGCGTCACCCGCTTCCTCAGCCTCGACAGGACGAGCGCCCGCACCGAGTTCCACGGCGCGAACGGCTTCGAGCCCTGCGACCTCCTCGGTCCGGGCAACGAACTCGTCCACGTGAAGCGCGGCAAGGGCACCGAGCCGTTCAGCCACCTGTTCAGCCAGGCGCTCATCTCGGCGGAGTCCCTTGTTCTGCGCCACGATGCCCGCACGTCCTTCGCCGCCCTCGTCGGCAAGACCAGCCGCGGGGAGAGGGCGCTCCCCGAAGGTTGGCGACCGGCGAAGGTCGTCCTCGCCATGCGGGTCGACCGCAAGACCCCGCTGACGCCCGCCACGCTCTTCCCGAACGCGCAGATCGCCCTCGCCCACCTTGCGCAGACCCTCGCCCGCTACGGGATCGAGGTCGAAGTCATCGTGATCCCCCACGAGGAGGCCCCCTCAGCGGCGGCCTGAACCGACGCCCGTGGCCGGTACCGACCTCGGGGGGACGGTGGCCTGATCAGGCAACCGGTCGCCGCGCGCCGTCCGGCTCACCGTGACCGAACAGGACGGAGCCGTCCACGCCCTGGGATGATGCCCGGCATGGATCTTCAGGAAGTCGAGGCGGTGGCGGGGCGGCTCGCCGGCGAGTTCGGCATCCGGCCGCCCAAGGTCACCTCCGGCCGGGTACCGCGTTCGATGCGGCTCGGCATCCGCGCGAAGGTCTGGTGGGGGAGGCGGCTCAGGCTGGTGATCGGTCCGGCGGCGGAGCGCCTTGAGCCGGAGGTGCTGGAGGGGGAACTGGCGTCCGCGATGGCCGCCTTCACACTTCGGGGCGGTCTCATCGCGCGGTGCCTCCTGACTTACGGAGCGGCCATCGCCTGCCAGCTCGTCCTCCTGGCGCTCGTAGTAAGCATTCATCCGTCGTGGGGGAATTACATCGTCAACGGGGCCATACCGCTCTGGGTCGCTTTGTGCATCGCGCTCTACCGGGGTTTCGTTTACCGGTCGGATCGCAAGGTCGCCGACGTGCTCGGCGCGAGCACGCTCTTCCCCGTCCTCGATGCCGAGCGACGGCTCTCATCGAACGGCTGGGTCCACCTCTGGGCCCTCCCCCATGCGGACCGCCGCGCCGAACGCATCGCTATCCTGCGGCTCGCCGACGAGACCGCCGAGGATCACCGGGGTCTTCTGGACCGGCTGAGCGATGGCCGAGGATGCGGTTGACCTCAAGTTGGGTTGAGGGAGCACGCTCGTGGGGAGGGGCCCGGAGCGGCCGGGTCGCGTGCACGGGGAGGGTGCATGTCCATCCAGCTCGACCACATCATCGTCCCGGCGAGGGACAAGAAGACCTCCGCCGAGTTCCTCGCGCGCATCCTGGGGCTTGAGGCAGGGGCCCAGACGGGGCCGTTCATCCCGGTGAAGACCGGGAACGGGGTGACGCTCGACTTCATGGACTCCGATGACTTCCGTTCGCAGCACTGCGCGTTCCTGGTGCCGGACGAGGAGTTCGACGCCATGTTCGCCCGTATCAAGGAGTCCGGCGCGCACTACTACGCCCATCCGGACGGTTCCGGCGTGGGGCAGATCAATACGCGGGACGGCGGGCGCGGTGTCTATTTCACCGATCCCGGCGGGCACAACATGGAGATCCTGACCGTCCCCTACGGGGGATGGGCATAGGACGGTCCCCGGCTCACCACTGAGGAGTTCCCGAAGCCCGTATCCCGGTAGGGGCTGAGGTGTGGTGGTATGTCCAGGGCAGTTCTGGACTCGGGGGGTGCGTGCTGGTCGGGGGGCGTAGGTCGCGGCCGTGGGGGACGGTTTTCCTCGAACGGTTCCAGCACCCTGCGCAGATCGTGGCCACCGGGTTCCTGGTCACGATCCTCACGGGGACGCTGCTGCTGTCGCTGCCGGTGGCCACGGCCGAGCCTGGCTCGGCCCCGCTGGTGGACGCGCTGTTCACCGCCACGTCGGCGGTGTGCGTCACCGGTCTGGTCGTCGTCGACACCGGCTCGCACTGGACGATGTTCGGCGACCTCGTCATCCTCGGGCTCGTCCAGGTGGGCGGGCTGGGCCTGATGACGCTGGCGACCCTGTTCGCCATCCTGCTGTCCCGCCGGGTGGGGCTCCGGGCCCGGCTCGCGGCCCAGGTGGAGACCAAGACCCTGCGGATGACGGACGTGCGCCGGGTCGTCCGGCGGGTGGTGGTCTTCAGCCTGGTGTCCGAGGCCGTCGTGGCGGCGGTGCTCACCGGACGGTTCCTCGTCGGTTACGGCGAGTCCCCCGGCCGCGCCGCGTACCTGGGCGGGTTCCACGCGGTTTCGGCGTTCAACAATGCAGGGTTCGCGCTGTGGCCGGACAGCCTCACACGGTTCGCGGGCGATCCGTGGATCATCCTGACCGTCTGCACGGCGGTCATCGTCGGCGGGCTCGGCTTCCCGGTGGTGTTCGAACTGGCCCGGGACTGGCGGCGGCCGCGGGGCTGGTCGATCCTCACGCGCGTCACCGTGGCCGCCACGGTGGTGCTGCTGTCGGTGGGGACGGTGCTGCTGTCGGCGGCCGAGTGGAGCAATCCGGGCACCCTGGGCGCGCTGCCCGAATCCGACCGGCTGCCGAACGGCTTCATGATGGCCGTGATGCCCCGCAGCGGCGGGCTCAACGCCGTCGACGTCGCCCAGATGCGCCCCGAGAGCTGGCTGGTCACCGACGTGCTGATGTTCATCGGGGGCGGCAGCGCCGGAACCGCGGGCGGCATCAAGGTCACCACGTTCGGGCTGCTGGGCTTCGTGCTGTGGGCCGAGATGCGCGGCGAGACGCACGTGAACGTGGGGCACCGCCGGCTGCCCGACGGCACCCAGCGCCAGGCGATCTCGATCGTGCTCCTCGGCATCGCCATGGTCACCGCCGGAACGTTCGCCCTGCTCGTGATGACCTCCCATACGCTGGAGCGTGTGCTGTTCGAAGTCGTGTCGGCGTTCGGCACCGTGGGGCTGTCCACCGGGATCACCGCCGAACTGCCCCCGGCCGGGAAGGTGCTGCTCGTCGTGCTGATGTTCGTCGGGCGCATCGGCCCGCTCACCTTCGCCACCGCGCTCGCCCTGCGGGAACGCACCCGCCGCTACGAACTCCCCGTGGAAAGGCCGATCGTTGGCTGAGAATCTTCCCGTCGTGGTGATCGGCATGGGCCGGTTCGGCTCGGCGCTGGCCCTGGAACTGGCCCGGCGCGGCACCGAGGTCCTCGCCATCGACAACCGTCCGAAGGTCGTCCAGGCGCTGTCGGGGCGGCTCACCCACGTCATCACCGCCGACGCCACCGACATCGACGCGCTCCGCGAGCTCGGGGTCGACGAGTTCTACCGGGCCGTGGTCGCCATCGGCGGCGACCTGGAGGCCAGCATCCTGACGACATCGCTGCTGGCGGAGCTGGAGATCGACGACATCTGGGCCAAGGCCGTCACCCACCAGCACAAGCGCATCCTGGAGCGGATCGGCGCCAACCACATCGTGCTGCCCGAGCACGACATGGGCGAGCGCGTCGCCCACCTGGTCAGCGGCCGGATGCTCGACTACATCGAGGTGGACGAGGACTTCGCGCTCATCAAGACGCGCCCGCCCAGGGAGATCGTCGGCATCCCCCTGGGCGAGACGCGCCTGCGGACCAAGTACGGCGTGACGGTGGTGAGCGTGAAGTCGATCGACGAGCCGTTCACCTACGCCACGGCCGACACCGTCCTGCAGTACGGGGACGTCATCCTGGTCGCCGGCCCCATCGCCAAGGTCGAACGCCTCGCCGACCGCACCTGACGCGGGCCCGGGTCAGACGCCGAGGGAGCGGCCGATGATCTCTTTCATGATCTCGGTGGTGCCGCCGAAGATGGTCTGGATGCGGACGTCCTGGTACGCCTTGGCGATCGGGTACTCGGTCATGTAGCCGTAGCCGCCGTGGAGCTGGACGCAGCGGTCCACGACCCGCTTGAGCAGCTCGGTGTTCCAGTACTTGAGCATCGCCGCCTCTTCGGCGGACAGCTCCCCCTCGCCCTCCTTGACGATGCAGTCGTCGGTGAAGGCGCGGGTGACGGTCAGCTCCGTCTTCATCTCCGCGAGGGTGAAGCGGTTGTGCTGGAACTTGCCGATGGGACGGCCGAACGCCTCGCGGGTCTTGCAGTACTCCAGGGTCTGCTCGAAGGCGACCTCCGCGGCGGCCTGGGCGGTCGCGCCGATGGACAGGCGCTCGCGGGCGAGGTTCTGCATCAGGTAGATGAACCCCATGCCCTCCTCGCCGAGGAGGTTCTCCTTGGGGACGCGGACGTTGTCGAAGAACAGCTCGGCGGTGTCCTGCGCGTGCATGCCGACCTTGTCGAGGTTGCGGCCGCGTTCGAAGCCCGCCATGCCGCGCTCGACCATCAGGAGGCTGACGCCCCTGGCCCCGGCGGACGGGTCGGTCTTGGCGACGACGATGACGATGTCGGCGAGGATGCCGTTGGAGATGAACGTCTTCGAGCCGTTCAGGACGTAGTCGTCGCCGTCCTTGACCGCGGTGGTCTTGATGCCCTGGAGGTCGGAGCCGGCGGCGGGCTCGGTCATCGCGATCGCGGAGATGAGCTCGCCGGAGCAGTAGCCGGGGAACCAGCGGGCCTTCTGCTCGTCATTGCAGAGCTGCCGCAGGTAACCGCCGTTGATGTCGTTGTGGACGGCGAAGCCGGGACCGTGGACGCTCGCCCGCGCCAGCTCCTCGTTGAAGATCACGTAGTAGCGGTAGTCGTCGTTGCCGCCGCCCCCGTACTCCTCCGGCATGTCGATGCCGAGCAGGCCCGCGCGCCCGGCCGCGAGCCACACCTCGCGCGAGACGATCCCGTCCTTCTCCCACTGCTCGTGGTGGGGGGCGATCTCCTTCTCGATGAAGGACCGCACCATGTCGCGGAACGCCTCGTGCTCGTCGGTGTAGATATCCCGTCCCATCCGGCGGTCTCCCTCGGTAAGTGCTCGCTGATACACGATTAATGTAACACTGGCACTGTCACATACAGGGAGGCGGGATGGAACTGACCGTGGACGAGCTGGCCTCCCGCGCCGGGGTCACCGTCCGGACCGTGCGGTTCTACGCCGGGCGCGGCCTTCTCCCGCCCCCGAAGCTGCGCGGCCGGACCGGCCTGTACGGCCCCGAGCACCTCGCGCGGCTGGAACTCGTCCGCGAACTCCAGTCGCTCGGGCTCACGCTCGCCTCCATCGAGAAGCACCTGCAGAAGATCCCGCTGGACGCGCCCGCCGAGGACCTCGCGCTGCAGCGCGCCCTGCTGTCGCCGTGGGCCCCGGAGCGCCCCGAGGACCTCGACCGGCACGAACTGGACCGGCGCGCCGGGCGGCACCTGGACGACGACCTGCTGAAACGCCTGGAGGCCCTGGGCGTCGTCGAGTTCGTCTCGGACGACGTCGTCCGGGTGGTCAGCCCCGCGCTGCTCGGCAGCAGCGCCGAACTGGCCGCGCTGCCGATGCCGCTGGACACGCTGATCGCCTCGCACGAGGCCGTCGACCGGCACACGACCGCGCTGGCCGCCGAGCTGCAGCGGGCCTTCCAGGACACCGTCGTCCGGCCGTACCGGGAGGGCGGCCGGTCCCCCGAGGAGCGGGAGCGGCTCATGGACATGGCAGGGAAGCTGAAGCCCCTGATGATCCAGTCGCTCGTCACGTCGTTCCAGCGGGCCGTGGACAAGGCCATCCGGCAGTCCGTGCCGGACTGACCGGGGTCAGGCGCCCTTCCACTCCTGCTCCTGGTACTTGACCAGGTGCGGGTGGGCGAGCGTGTTGGTCTCCACATCGCGGGCCCTGCGGTCCTTGGGGAAGACCGTCGACGCCTGGAGAAGCTGCTCGTCCATGAAGCGGAGGCCAGGGACGTCGGACGCGAGCCTGAGCGCCGGAGGCTTCTCGGTCGGCGCCGCTAGGACGTACCCCCAGTCCCCGAAGCTCGGCACGTCCACGTGGTACGGGACGGTCGCCAGCCCCGCGGCGGCGATCGACTTCTCGATGCTCCAGAACGACTTCGGGGCGAAGTACGGCGACCCCGACTGGACGACCATCCGCCCGCCGGGCGCGAGCACCCGCTTCACCATGCCGTAGAACTCGACCGAGTACAGCTTGGCGGTCGCGACGTCGTCGGGGTCGGGCATGTCCACGATGATCGTGTCGAACTGCTCGTTCAGGCCGCGCAGCCAGGTGAACGCGTCCGCCTCGACGGTCCTGGCGCGCGGATCCTCGAACGCGCGGTCGTTGAGGGACGCGAGCGGCCCGTACTCGCGCGCCAGGCGCAGCATCTCCGGGTCCAGCTCGACCAGCGTCGCGCTCCGGACGCTCTCGTACCGCAGCACCTCGCGCAGCGCCAGACCGTCCCCGCCGCCGAGGACGAGGACCCTGCCGTGCGGCCCCGACATGATCGGGTGGACGAGCGACTCGTGGTACCGGTACTCGTCCACGGAGGAGAACTGGAGGTCCCCGTTCAGGAACAGCCGCAGGTCCGGCCGGCCCGACAGCGCGACCTGCCGGGTGATGACGATCTCCTGGTACGGGGTCTGCTTGGACAGCACGATCGGGTCCCGGTAGAGGACCTGCCGGGCCGAGACCTCGAACTCGTCGGCCATGACGTACGTCCCGCCGAGGACGACCAGCACCGCCACCATCGTCGACCAGAGCGCGGCCTGGACCCCGCGGCCGACCTCCCGCCGGAACAGCCACAGCACCACCGCGATCCCCGCCACCACGTTGACCGCGCCGACCAGCAGCGCGCCCCTGATGTGCCCGAAGACCGGCAGCAGCAGGAACGGGAACGCCAGCCCGCCGAGCAGCGCGCCCACGTAGTCGGCGGCGAACAGGTCGGCGACGGCGGCGCCCGCCTCCTGCCGCCGTATCCGCTGCAGCAGCGTCATCAGGAGCGGCAGCTCCGCGCCGATCAGCGCCCCGACGAGGAACGCCACCACGATCAGGACGGGGTTGTACAGGCTGAGCCACGCGAACGCCGCGTACAGCGCCAGCACCGACAGCCCGCCGACCAGCGCCAGCACGGCCTCCACGATCGCGAACGCCGGGACCGGCCAGCGCCGCAGCGGCTTGGCGAGCAGCGAGCCGACGCCCATCGCGAAGACCATCACCGACAGCACGATCGACGCCTGGGTGACCGAGTTGCCCATCAGGTAGCTGCCCAGGGCCACCAGTGCCAGCTCGTACACCAGGCCGCAGGCGGCGCAGGTGAACACGGCCGCCAGCACGAGCGCACGCGCGAGCCGCGCCGGGATGCCGAGCGACGCCCGGCCCTCCTCGACGGCCTCGCCCGGCTCCGGCCGCACGGCCGTGTCCTCGGCCATCAGCCGTTGCCCCGCAGCGTCAGCACCCGCGGCACCACGTCGCCCCCCTTCGCGCCGGGGTGGTCAGGAGACCGCCCCGGCGACGATCGCGGCGAGGCCCAGGTCGGCGGCGGAGACCACCCAGCCGGCCGGGTGGATCTTCGCGCCGGCGCCGCCCTCGTCCACGAGCGTCGCGCCGAGCTTGCCGGGCGTCGTCACGTCCAGGAGCAGGAACGCGATGACCATCAGCACGATGCCGATGCCGCCGAACACCGCCGTGTCGATGAGGCCGGCGCCCAGGTCGTCGTCGCTGGTGATGATCGCCGTGGTGACGATGATGCCGACGCTGAACAGCTTCACCGCGAGCAGCAGCGCGGCGCCCTTGTTGCCGTCGGTCCAGATCTGCTTGCCCAGCTTGCCGGGCGTCATCAGCTCCACGGCCAGGTAGCCGACCGCCATGAGGGCGATGCCGACCGCGCCGTAGGCGAAGGTCGCGCCGATCTCGTTGAGCATGCCGTCGTTCATCTATCGCTCCTCATTTGCCCGACCCTGGCCCGCCGCCGCGGAACGACGCCGCGCCGCCGGTGGTCCATCCGTTGCTTCCCGGCCGCAGCCAGACCCCGCCGATGTGCGAGTGGTAGCGGTCGTAGCCGCGCCGGGGGTTGTCGACGGTGATGCGGCTGCCCGCCCCGTCCGGCAGGACGCCGACGACCAGCTTGGGGTACTGCAGGAAGATCCCGCCCGCCGCGCCCCGGGTCGCCATGTCGTCCACCCGGCCGATCGGCTTGAACTTGCGGGAGATCTCCGAGGCGACCGCCTGCGGAGCCTTCGGGGACCGGTACGTGTCGTGCCCGGCCCTCGCGTACTTGTCGGCGATCCAGTCCCGGTTCGAGGTGCCGCAGGCCCCGAGGACCGGGACGACCAGAACCGCGGCGAGCACGCCGCCGAGCATCCTTCTTCTGCTGTTCACGATGGTTTCACCAGCCGGCTCCGCGTCATCACTATCTCCCGGGTCTGCGGGTAGGCGTGCCACGTCCGCCAGCCCAGCCCGATGTCGTCCGGTGCGGGGGTCTCCAGTGCGAGGGCGGTGACGGCGTGGCGTGAGCCGGGGAAGTCCCCGGTCAGCGCGTCACCGCGGTCGGCCAGCCGCGCGCAGACCGCCTCGACGGCGCGGGCGAACGCGGTGCCGTCGCTGTGGGTGGCCGTCGTCGCGGCGAAATCGTAGGTCCAGCCGGGGACGCTGGTGGTCGCGCGCCCCGGCAGCGGTTCGGCGTCGCCGGGCAGGCACGCCACCGTCTCGCTGAGCGGCCCGGCGATGACCTGGTGGGACGCGCCGAGCAGCCGCAGCTCCACGGTCAGGCCGGCCCGCTCCAGGGGCAGCACGGCGAGGGCCTCCAGGCGGGGCAGCCCGAGGGCGAAGGAGAGGGCGTCGGCGCGGGCGTCCGCGAAGGGGGTGTCGAGGGTGGCCCGCAAGATCAGGCACCGCCGCCCGGGTAGATGGTCATCGACCCGGTCGGCACGCGTTCGCCGAGGCCGGCCTCCCAGCGGCCGCCGCCGTACTGCTCGAACGACAGGTACTTGCCGCGCGGGCCCTCGTAGTCGACGTACTCGACGCGTCCCTGGACGCCGAGGCCGGTCGTGCCCTCACTGGTGTAGTCGGCGGTGCCGTGCTCCTCGCGTCGGTACTCCACGCCGTCCACGACGACCGTCCGAGCGCTGGGGGTCAGGTCGCCGATCTCGTGCTCCGTCCACCAGACGACCTCCAGGTCGGGGTCCTCCTCGACGGAGATCCACACCTTGGTGCCCTCGATGGTGTCGGCGTCGAGCAGGTGCTCGCTCCAGGTGAAGCCGCCCTCGCGCAGCCGCACCGACCCCCGCACGAAGTAGCGGACGCCGAGGTACTCGACCATGTCCCCCGCCTTCAGCGTCCGCGGGTCTCCCGCGACCTGGTCGCCGGGCGCGAACGGGTCCCGCGGGACCTGGGCGGCCGGCGCCGGGGCCGGTGTCCGGCGGCGCCCGAGCAGGACGACGATCAACACGATCAAGGCGATCAGGATCAGCACGAGCAGGATCACTATCGCCGTTCCGCTCACGGACACCTCCATCTTTTCGTCACCGTTCCTGGACAGACCCGCGGATCCTACCGACTGCGAACCGCCGTGCCCATACCGCGTCAGACGTACCAAAGGAACGGCCGGTTTCACACGGAAACAGATCAATCGGCACGAAACCGAATCCGAGCCGGAACAAGCGGTGGCCTGGGACGGAGAGTCCTCAGAGAGGGTCAGAGACGGTCGGCGGCGGCGGCGACGCGCTCGTCGGTGGCGGTGAACGCGATCCGGATGTGCCGCGCGCCGGCCGGGCCGTAGAACTCGCCGGGACCGACGAGGACGCCCAGGGACGCCAGGTGGGCGACGGTCTCCCAGCACGGCTCGTCCCGCGTGGCCCACAGGTACAGCGACGCCTCGGAATGGTCGATGCGGAAGCCGTGCCGCTCGAACGCGGCGCGCAGCGCGGCGCGGCGGCGGGCGTACCGCGCCCGCTGCTCGTCCACGTGCGCGTCGTCGTCGAACGCGACCGCCATCGCCGCCTGCACCGGGCCGGGGACGATCATCCCGGCGTGCTTGCGGACCTCGAGGAGCCGCTTGACGAGCGCGATGTCGCCCGTGACGAAGCCGGCGCGGTAGCCGGCCATGTTGGAGCGCTTGGAGAGGGAGTTGACGGCGAGCAGGCCCTCGTGGGACCCCTCGCACACGTCCGGGTGCAGGATCGAGACCGGCGGGCTGGCGTCCTCCCAGCCGAACTCCAGGTAGCACTCGTCGCTGACGACGATCGCGCCGCGGCCGCGCGCCCACGCGACGACCTTGCGCAGATGCTCGGCGGGCAGCACCTTGCCCGTCGGGTTCGACGGCGAGTTCACCCAGACGATCTTCGGCCGGACCGGGCCGAGGGAGAGCAGGCCGTCCGACGCGACGGGCGTCGCCCCGGCCAACCGGGCGCCCACGTCATAGGTCGGGTAGGCCAGCTCGGGGAAGACGACCCGGTCGCCGGGGCCCGCGCCGAGCAGCGTCGGCAGCCAGGCCACCAGCTCCTTGGTGCCGATGACGGGGAGCACCGCGTCCGGGTCGGCGCCCGAAACGCCGGCGCGGCGGCGCAGCCACCCGGCCGCCGCCTCGCGCAGCCGCGGCGTCCCGTAGGTCTGCGGGTACCCGGGCGCGTCGGCGGCGCCGGCCAGCGCCGCCCGGATCGGCTCGGGGGTGGGGTCCACGGGCGTCCCGACCGAGAGGTCGGCGATGCCGCCGGGGTGGGCGAGGGCCCGCTCCTTGTACGGCGCGAGCCGATCCCAGGGAAAGTCCGGCAGCGTGAACACGTTCCACCCCTATATCTGGAAAACCACGGGTCACTCCAGAACCCGCGAGGCCGTGGCCCTCCACCGGAAGTGGAGGCCACGGCCCGGAAATCGACGCAGGAGGCCCTGGGAAGCGCGCCCCTCCGGGCGCTCACCCGGCGCCAGGCCGGCCCCTCGTCACTCGTCGTGCTCCTGCGGGGGCAGCGCGGCGACGATCGGGTGATCCTTGTCGATCTTGCCGACCTTGGACGCCCCGCCCGGCGAACCGAGGTCGTCGAAGAACTCCACGTTGGCCTTGTAGAAGTCCTTCCACTGGTCAGGCGTGTCGTCCTCGTAGTAGATCGCCTCAACCGGGCAAACAGGCTCGCACGCACCACAGTCGACGCACTCATCCGGGTGGATGTAGAGCATGCGCTTGCCCTCGTAGATGCAGTCGACCGGGCACTCCTCGATGCATGCCTTGTCGAGCAGGTCCACGCAGGGCTGCGCGATGACGTAGGTCACGTCAGTGACTCCTCTCGGGTTTCCGGCCCCGCCGCACGGCACGGCTCACCGCAAGCTCGCTGTGAATAGTATGGCCACCACGGCGCCGTCGATTCGACACGGGGGTCCTCCATGTCAGGCCGCTTCGTCGCGCGCTTGGTGGTGTCCATCAGCAGCGCGGACGTGGGGCAGCGGATCTCGCTGCGCCGCCGTCTGCCAACGGGAGAGTACAGCGACGTCCTCGGCGTCCTCGAATCCTGGTCCGGGGATACGCTCACCGTGCGCCGCCGCGATGGTGAACTGGTCGAGATTCCGGAGAGCACCATGGTCGCGGCCAAGGTCGTCCCGCGGAACCCTCCGCCGCGCCGCAGACCGCGCGGCTGAGCCCCGCGCCCCCGGGAACGCCGCAAGTCAACGGGCCGGCGGGCCGGCCGGTGAGCCGGACGGCGGCGGGTCCGCCGCGACCTGCGCGGCCTCCTCGATGCGTCCGGTGTAGGTCTCTCCCGGCGTGAGCTTCTCGCCCTGGAACATCTCCGTCACCGTGACGAGGGTGAACCCTCGCTCCTTCAGGCCCTCGATCACCTCCGGGATGGAGTCGACGGTCGGCTTGTGGATGTCGTGGTACAGGACGATGTCGCCGTGGACCGGCTCGTGGATGCCCACCTTGGTGTTGCGGACGAGACTGCGGTGCCGCCAGTCCATGGTGTCGACGCTCCACAGGATCTGGGGCATCCCTACGGCGCGCGCGACCTTCTCGTCCGTCGCCCCGTACGGGGGCCGCATGAGCGCGGGCTCGACGCCCGTCACGTCCTTGACGGCCTCCTGCGTCCGCTCGATCTGCGACCGGACGCCCGCCGGCGACAGCCCGGTGAGGTCCCGGTGCGACCAGGTGTGGTTGGCGACCTCGTGGCCCTCCAGCACCATGCGCCGCACGAGGTCCGGATGCTCCCGGACCATCTGGCCCAGCATGAAGAACGTGGCGCGGACACCGGCCGCCTCGAGCGTGTCGAGCAGCCGGCCGGTGTGCTCTCCGGGGCCGTCGTCGAAAGTCAGGGAAACGCACTTCACCTGGTCGCAGTCGATGTCCCGGGGCGGTGGCGGGCTCGGCGGCCGGCTCGGCGAGGGAGGCCGCATCTCCTGCCGCAGCTTCTCCGCCGCGGCGGCCTGCCCTCCCGTCGCCTGCGTCTCGTTGCCGCCCGCGCACCCGGTGGCGGCCAGCAACATCCCGCCAAGAATAAGAACATGCCAATATCGCACCACGAGCCCCCGAACGTGTTGCCTCGGGCGGGTTCCTACCCCCGTCACGCGGATGACACGGGGAGTAACGGTGCGTAATGCGAAGATCATCCTTGACCGGATGATCACTCATGACCATCATGCAGGACCGCCCCACCCCGGAGACGCACCGGGGTAGGGCGGAGGGCTCAGCGGACGGGCCAGTCCGGGACCTCGGGCGGGAGGTCCTTGCTGACGCGCATCGGGAACGCCGCGTCGCGCTTCTCCAGGAAGGACGAGACGCCCTCGATCGCGTCCGCACCGCCGCCGAGCGCGGCCATGAGGCGCGAGTCGGCGGCGTGCGCGTCCCACGGGGACGGGGCCGACAGGCCCGACCACATGAGGCGGCGGATGGTCGCGACGGAGACCGCGGAGGTGTTGTCGGCGATCTCCCGGGCCAGCGCGTAGGCGGCGGGGAGCAGCTCGTCCGGCGGGAGGACGCGGGACACGAGGCGGCCCTCCAGCGCCTCCCGCGCGTCGAAGACGCGGCCGGTCGCGGCCCACTCCATGGCCTGGGCGATGCCGACGAGCCGGGGCAGGAACCAGCTGGACGCCGCCTCGGTGACGATGCCGCGCCGCGCGAACACGAACCCGAACCTGGCCTTCTCGCTGGCGAGCCGGACGTCCATCGGGAGCGTCATCGTGACGCCGACGCCGACCGCGGCGCCGTTGAACGCGCCGATGACCGGCTTGAGGCAGCGGGCGACGCGGAGCGCGACCATGCCGCCGCCGTCGCGCGGGGTGCCGTCGTCCAGCCGGTCGATCTCGCCGGGCAGCACCGCCTCGGCCTTGTCCTTGTCGAAGGTGTCGCCGCCGCCGCTCAGGTCGGCGCCCGCGCAGAACGCGCGCCCCGCGCCGGTCACGACCACCGCGCGGACGTCGTCGTCGGCGTCGATCCGGTCGAAGACGTCGATCATCTCGTCGCGCATGGTGAACGTGAACGCGTTCATCTTGTGCGGCCGGTTCAGCGTGACCGTCGCGATCCCGTCCCGAACCTCGTACTCGATCTCTGTGTACGGCACCTGCGATCCCTTCTGCGGCCTGCTGGACAGAATCCGATTCTAGGAACAGGTGCGCCGGTCAGGTGCGGGCCTCCGGGAACAGGCGCAGCAGCACGTCCCGGTGCCAGCCGTCGGCGTCGTGGCCCGGCGGCGGCCCCGGAGTCAGCACGCCGTCATCCGTCGGTGTGAGACTGATCTCAACCTCCGCGCCGAGCGTGATGCGCGCGGGGACCTCGCCGGACGCCGCCAGCCGCCGCGCCAGGGCGGCGAGGACGCGCGCCCAGCCCTGGCCCAGGTAGGGCGGAAGCCCGGCCACGCGGAGCTCCGGGAGGTTCCCGGCGGACAGCCCCGACGTGCGCAGCGTGAGGCCGTCCGGCCCCTCGGAGCCGATGATCCGCACCTCGGACGTGACGTCCGCCATCCCAAACGCCGCCTCCACCTCGGGTTTGTCCGATAAATTATGACAGTGAATTGGGCCGTGACGACGTACGACTCCGCTTTCGGGTACGTCTCCGCGCACGGCGCGCCCCTGGTCGACCTGCTCGATCCGCAGCCCGGTGAACGGGTCATCGATCTCGGGTGCGGGACGGGGACGTTCAGCGCGGAGATCGCAGAGCGTGGCGCCGAGGTGCTGGGCATCGACGGCAGCCCCGAGATGGTCGCCCAGGCGGCCGCCGCGTACCCCGGGCTCTCGTTCATCGTCGGCGACGCCCACGACTTCACCGTCGGGGAGTCGTTCGACGCGGTGGCCTCGAACGCGGCGCTGCACTGGATGAACCGCGACCCCGACGCCGTGATCGGGCGCGTGTACGCGGCGCTGCGCCCCGGCGGGCGGTTCGTCGGCGAGCTGGGCGGCGCGGGCAACTGCGCCGAGCTGATCGTCGCGATGCAGACCGCGTGGCGCGTGTTCGGCCTCGGCGAGCCCGAGCTGCCCTGGTACTTCCCGACGCCCGCCGAGTACGCGGCCCGGCTGGAGGAGGCCGGGTTCACGCTGCGGCTGCTGGAGCACGCCGACCGCCCCACGCGGATGACCGAGGGGCCCAACGGAGCCGCCGACTGGGTCCGCGCCTACGCCGCCCGCGCCCTCGCCGACGTCCCGCCGGAGATCGTCGACCCGCTGCTCAAGCGGGTCAACGACCTGGCCGCGCCGGCGCTGCGCCGCGAGTCCGGCTGGGTCGCCGACTACGTGCGGCTGCGGTTCGCGGCGGTCCGCAAGGCCGACAGCGCCACCCCGCTGCCCTTCGGGCCGTTCGCCGCCGACCCCCAGCTGTGACCCGCCGCCTTGGGACGGGGCGGCCCGTCCTAGGGTTGAGGCATGCTCCGGCTGTACGACCATCGCACCGGGCGGACCGAGCCGCTGCCCGGCGGCCCCGGCCTCCGCGTCCAGATCCTGGACGGCGAGGGGCGGCGGGTCCCGGTCGTCGCCGACCTGCTCCGCCGCGTCGCGCAGCGCGCCGGGAAGCGCGTCAGGGTCGCGACCACCTCGCCCCTTCCCGGTGACTGCTCGGACTACAACGTCGCGCCGTTCGAGGTGCTCGACGCGCCGCTGCCGAACGCCGACGTGTACGTCTCCGGCGGCGCCGGCGCGGATGGGCTCACGCTGACCGTGCCGCCCGAGACCGGGGAATGGGCGTCGGCGGACCCGCTGGCCGTGCGCCTGGCGGTGCTGGAGGTCCCGTACCGGGAGCCGCTGCACCTGTCCGGGGAGACCGTGGCGCGGGCCGCCGACCGGCTGGACCGGTGGCGCTCCGCCGTCGCGGAGTGGGCGAACGCCCCGGGCCGCCCGATGAGCCGCGAGCACGCCGCGGAGGCGGAGGCCGCGCTGGCCGACGACCTCGGCAGCCCCGGCGCCCTCGCCGTCCTGGACCGGCTCGCCTACGACGCGGACATACCGCCGGGCGCGAAGCTGGAGACGTTCATCCACCTCGACATGCTGCTGGCCGTCGGGCTCGTCGCCGCGATCGGCAGCGCCTGACCGGCCGGCCCCGCGCCGCGCCGATGGCACCTTTCCGGCAGAATAACCGCACGGATCAACATATTGCGCGGTGACCCGGGCGTTGGCGACCCTCGCCCGGGAGGGTTAACTTCTCATGCCGTGCCGACATCCGCAGCAGAGTCCGCCCCCGAGTCGCCGACCCCTGCCGTCCCCGCGCGGCCGACGCCCGGGCGGCCGCGCCGCCGTGTCCGCGCGCTGATGGCGACGGCCACCGCGGTCACCGTGCTGCTGTTCGCGGTCGTCGGCGGAATCGGCTGGTACTTCGCGGGCGTCGCCATCGAGGTCGACCGCACGGCCGAGTACCCGCTGGTCATCATGGACGCCGGGAACGACACGGTCACCCTGCCCCGGACGGCGACCACCGAGCGCGCGGGAACCTGGGCGCTGGTCTGGGCTGGCGGGCGCGCCCTGCTCGGACCCGTCGTCGGCGGGGACGAGCGGCGGGTCGTGCGGGAGGTCGCGGCGGTCGTCGAGGGCACCCTGGCGAAGGGCGCCCCCGCGGCCATCGACCACTGGATGTACGACGGCGACCCCGGGAAGGCGCTCGAACTGCCGTTTCAGGACGTCACCTATCCGTCCAGGATCGGCCCCATGCCGGCGTGGCTGCTGCCGGGGAAGACGCCCAAGAGCACGTGGGTCATCGGCGTCCATGGACGGAACTCGGACAAGGCGGAGACGTTCCGGGTCATGCGCACCGTCCATGAGGCGGGCCTGCCGATGATGTCCATCGCGTACCGGAACGATGTGGGGGCGCCCTCGTCAAGCGACGGCAAAAACCATCTCGGCAACACCGAATGGGAGGACGTCGTCTCCGCCATGGGCTACGCACGCGCGCATGGGGCGACGGGCGTCATCCTGTACGGCTGGTCCATGGGCGGGGCCATGGCGATGACTACTTTGCGTAGGGACCCGTCGTTCGTGCGTGGGGTCGTGCTCGACTCCCCCGTGCTCGACTGGAGCGCCACCCTGGACAAGCAGGGTGACGCCCGCAACCTGCCCGGCTTCATCACCGGTGTGGCGAAACGCGTCCTGGAATGGCGCATCGGCATCGACCTGACCGACTTCGACCACCGCCGGTACGCGCCGCAGCTGCGGACACCCGTCCTGCTGTTCACCGCCGCCGACGACGCCACCGTCGCCAATGGCCCCGCCCACACCTTCGCCGCGGCGGCTCCGCCCGGCATGGTCACCCACATCACCACGCCGGGCGACCACACCGAGTCATGGAACGTCAACCCCGTCGTCTACGAACGCGCGCTCGGCGCGTTCCTGGAGAAGGTGCGCTAAGCGGGCCGGACCTCCAGGAGCGTCTTCCCGACGGTCTCCCGCGCCTCGATCGCCGCGTGCGCCTCGGCCGCGCGTTCGAGGGGGAACCGCTGCCCGATCACCGGCTTCAGGCTCCCCGTGAGCGCCGTGCGGGTGAACTCCCGCAGCTGCTCCGGCGTCGCGGTCGCCCGGACGAGCTTCACCCCGCGCTTCGCCGCCTCGTCCTCCGGGATGTCCGCCCACTCACCGCTCGCCAGGCCGAAACTGACCATGCGCCCGCCGTCGCCGAGCAGCGTGAAGGCTTCGCGCGCCACGTCACCGCCGACGCCGTCGAGGACGACGTCCACCCCGTCGAGCTTGTTCGCCCAGCCCGGCTCGCGGTAGTCGACGGCCTCGTCCGCCCCCTGCCGCAACGCCACCTCCACCTTGCGGGCGCCCCCGGCCGCCGCCACGACCGTCGCCCCGGCGGCCTTCGCCAGCTGGACGAGCAGCGTCCCGACCCCGCCCGCCGCAGCCTCCACGAGGACCCGCTCGCCCGGCCTCGGCTCCACGGCCTGGAGCATCATCACCGCGGTGCGCCCGTCCGCCAGCAACGCCACGGCCTCGTCGAGCGGCAGGTGGTCGGGGACGTCCAGCATGCCCGCGGCGTCCACCGCGACCAGCTCCGCGTACGCGCCGGAGCCGCCGGTAGCGCTCACGACCCGGCGCCCGACCAGCCCCGCGTCGGCACCCGGCCCGACCGCCTTCACAACTCCCCCGACCCCGTTGCCGAGGACGACCGGCGGCTCCTTCATCGGGAACGGCGACGCCCCCGCCCGCATCTGCGTCTCCACGAACGTGATGTTGACGAACTCGACCCCGATCAGCGCCTCCCCCTCCCCCGGCACCGGATCAGGCGCGTCCCCCGGCACGAGCTTCTCCGGCCCGCCGAACTCCCTCAACCACACCGCACGCATGCGAACCCCTCCGATCACGTCGTTCACCCGAAGCCTGCAACCTCAGGCATGGTCGAGGTCAAATCGGTTCGCAACGAATCTCTTTTCTCGCCACACGCACCTCTGTAAGCTTTCGCGCGTATCTCGCCCCGTTGTCGGCTGCCGCTCAGGGATGGCGATGCGCGCCCGGTTGGTACGTTCCTCCCCGCACGGGTTGACCCGCGCCACCGCTCCGGCCGTCCTGCTCGCGCTCTGCGCGGTCGCCGGATGCGGCTCGTCGGACCCGTCGTCCAGCGGCGAACTGGCCCCCAACGGCGCCTTCGAGAGCGGCGCGGCGCCGTCCCCGGCCGCCGCCGCCCCGTCCGCGATCCCCACGGCGCAACTCTTCAAGACGGTCCTGGACCGCTACCGCGAATACCAGGCCGCCTACAAGAAGGCGTACGAGAAGAACGACCCGTCCGAACTCAACACCGTCGCCATGGACCCCCTCCTCAGCCAGGTCAGCGAGGACGTAGAGGCCACCAAGGCGAAGGGCGAGATCTGGCGCTTCACCAACACGTTCAACCCGCGCGTGTACGCCCGCTCGAAGGACAGCACCAAGGTCTACGTCATCGACTGCGTACGCACCCTCGCCGCCTACCGCTTCTCCGCCAAGACCGGCGAACGCCTCGACGGAGGCCCAGGCGCGGCCTACGTTCAGCGGACGACCCTCCAGTACGACTCCGGCACCTGGAAGGCCGCCGCAACCGCCCGGGACGAGAAATGCTGACGGCCCGCAGGGAAGGACACCCGATGTCTCCCCAAACCCCCACCCACCGCCGGACGACGACCGCCGCGATCTCGGCCGGCTTCCTCGTGGTTCCCCTGTTCGCCTTCGCCCCCGCGGTTCAGGCGGCACCCTGCCAGAACACGGGCGCCCAGAAGCCCCGTTTCGGCTGCAATCCGACCGGCACCAGGCCAGGCTCTCCCGGTGGCGGATCGGGGGGCACGTCCGGCGGCTCGAGCGGTCCCTGGATGCCGCCCGCACCCGAGGGCCTGACGGCGGACGAGGCACAGGACATCGTGCCCGTCGATGGAGGTCCGCCCCCCGCCGCCGCTGCGCCTCCCAGTGCCGCTCTGGCAGAGCAGGCGTTCACTGAGCGGGGGTTCCCGCTCGTCAAGGTGCACACCGCGCCGGACGGAAAGACCTATGTGCGCGTGCGGACGTCACTGTGGGTGGAAGGCTTCGACACCCTGACGACCGATCCGGTCAGCGCTGGTGACCAGACGGTGCAGGCAACAGCCCGCCCCATGTCGGTCGAGTGGAATCTGGGCGAGAAGAAGATCGTTTGTGAGGACGCCGGAACCAAGGACGGCAGGACCTGCAACTACACCTACCAGCGCTCCTCGACCGGCCAGCCTGGCGGCTCCTACAAGATCACCGCAACGATCACGTGGCGCCTCGGCTGGACTTGCGAGGGCGGCGGCTGCGACGCCCCCAGCGGCGTGCTCGACAACCAGGCTGTGACCTCGCAGCCTACGCCGCTAGTCGTGAGCGAGATTCAGACCAACACGGGTCAATGACGCCCGGACGCGGACCCGGCGGCCTGCCGGGTCCGCGTTGAACGGAGGCTCGCCATTCATCGCCGCTTCCAGTTCTTCTGGTGACGTCGCCCAGATGAGGCGTGGCCCGGAGGCTCGCCACATGCCGCGATCTGCCGACACGGCCCACGCGGGAAACCGCTCCCGCAACCGGGCCAGTGCATCGGCCGCGCTCACGCCGCCCCGTCCGGCAGCAGCGCCCACACCGCCTTGCCGCCGCCCCCGAGTGGCTGGGCACCCCACTCCTTGACGAGTGCGCCCATCATCGCCAGCCCGCGTCCGCCCTCGCTCAGCAGGTCTGCCGACTCCGCGGCGGGCAGCACGTCGCAGGAGTCGAAGACCTCGATGACCGTGCCTTCGTCGGCTTGGATGACGCGAACGGTCGCTGCCGTGCTCTCCGTGTGCCGCAGGACGTTCGTCACGAGCTCCGAGACGACGACCTTCGCCACATAAGCGTCCTGCCCGAGCCGGGCGAGCACCTCACCCACCCAGTCCCTTGCCACCTTGATCGACTCGGCCTGGACCGGCACGACGATCTCCGCGGGGCGTTCCATGAACGATCACCTCCGAACTTCCGTGACTCCCCGCACAGAATCCACTCCAAGGCGTAATGTGACCATGCAAGCCGTGAGACGCACATCGAGGGCTTAAAACCACTTAAGAACAGTCCAGAACCGCTGGAGGTCCCCCCGCCATGGCCAAGCGCAAGCCGTCTCCCGCACTCAAGGCATTCGGTGCCGAGGTTCGGCGTCTACGAGAAGACGTGGGCATCACCCGAACGGAACTCGCGAACCGGGTGGCGGTAACGCCCTCGTACATCTCACAGATCGAGAGCGGCAACACCCGCTGCCGCAAGGACTTCGCCCAGCGCATGGACCAGGCGTTGGGTGCGGGCGACCAACTCACGCAGGCATGGACGAAGCATCTCCGCTCAGCGAGCTACCCGAAGTTCTTCGCCGACTACACGGAGGCCGAAGCATCGGCCGAACTGCTGCGCGCCTACGAGGCGACCTTCGTGGTCGGCCTCCTGCAGACGATGGAGTATGCCCGCGTCCTCCTTCCGTCCGAGGCCGATCTCGATGGGCGCCTACACCGGCAACAGATCCTCACCCGCGACGCACCGCCCCGGCTCGTCGTCGTCATGGAGGAGACCGTGCTCATGCGAGAGGTCGGCAACCGAGATGTGATGCGGGAGCAGTGTGCGCACTTGCTGAGAATGTCGGAACAGGAGAACATCACGATGCAGATAGCCCCAATCGCTTACAACCGCGGCGTCTCCGGGTCGTTCAACATCGCCACGCAGCCCACGCGGGATGAACTTGTCTACCTGGAGACTTCACCCGGAGGTGTCACATCTGACGATCCAAGAGATATCTTGCACGTGATCGGAGCGTTCGCCGAGTTGCAGGCAAATGCAATGAGCTTCGGCGACTCTCGCGACTTCATACGAAAGGCGATGGATCGATGGACGATGTGACCTGGCGTAAATCACGGCGAAGCAACGACCAGGGCGGAGCATGTGTGGAACTGGCCGCTCTCTCGGAGGGTGTGGGCGTCCGGGACTCCCAGGACCCAGACGGACCGAAGCTTCACCTTGCCCCGGCCACATTCCGGGCACTCCTGACCGACCTCAAGCAGCGCTGACCGCTAGTCCTAGCCTCCTTGGAGCGGCAACTACCAGGCCGACCAGCACCGAAGAGTCACTGTTGCCGCGCAAGCCGACTCAACGCCTGCTTCAAGGCTTGCGGCGAGCTACCTACCCCGCCGCTTAAGGCCCGGCTGCCGCGAGCCGGCCAACGAGTTGTCGAGACACATCGAAGCCGACTTGGGCGCAACAGCGCACAACATCCTGGACCGTAGCCTTTACGATGAGTCATCATTGCGTCACACAGAGGTTGGACTTGGAAACGAAGTCGGTGCGAGGGCGTTGAGCCTCACCCGGAGACTCCAGAGGAGGAGTCGATGACCATTGCGATCACACAGGTCGAGCAGATCGGCCGTGATCCCCGCGAGCTGATTCCTACGTGGGCGTACGAACTGCTCGTGAAGGACTTCCGTAGGAGGCACCACAGCTCGCACGAGTACACCGAGCGTGTGGTGGGTCAGAACCTCGTCTTCCTGAAGGCCGCCGGCCAGATCCGCCGGGAGTCGCGGCGGGACCCGCGCGCCTACGTCAGAATCGTCCCGACCCGGCCCGTGGACGAGGCGTGGCACGAGGCGCTCCAGCGGACCGAGGTGTACCTTCCGATGAGCCTCGCGTTCGCGGACTCGATGATTCACCACCGGCCCGTAATGGACGACGACATCCGCTCGGGCGCAGCTCTCGCCCGCACGCTCCCCTACCTCAGGGCCACCGGCATGTACGTCGACCCCGAATTCTGGGAGGACGAGGCCGGATCATCCTGTTGTCCGCCGGAGTGCAACGACCAAGGCGGCCGTGAGTTGCTCGGCAGTTGGGGCGACTTGGTGGCCAGCGGGCCGCCGACCATCCAGTTCTGATCCGAGGGAGGCACATGCGTTGCGGCTGGACGGACCTGCCCGAAGAGCTTCGAATCGAAATCGAGGCCAAGACCGGCCCGATCGGCTCCATCGAGCCGGCTCCCGCAGGAAATCACGCGGATATCGCCGCTACGCTGCACAGTCCGTCCGGTCTTACGTTCGTCAAGGCCGCCCGGAAACTGGCGGACCGGGACGGTCCCGAGGTCATGTCGCTTCGTCGTGAAGCGGCCGTCAACCCGTACGTATCGGAGTTCGCTCCCCGGCTTCGGTGGCAAGCCGAGGCCGGGGAGTGGGTCGCGATCGGATTCGAGCACGTAACCGGCCGACGTGCCGACTTCACTCCGGGTTCACCGGACTTGGCCGTGCTGGCCAAAACCATCCATGCACTACAGAGCACCCCTTGCCCCGACGTGGTTCAGATGACGGTCGAACGGCGCTGGCAGGCCGTCACCGAGGACGTCTCCCCCATGGCCGGCCCTGCGCTGCTCCACACCGACCTCAACCAGGACAACCTGATCATCTCGCCCGAAGGGCGCACATACGTCGTCGACTGGGCTTTCGTCTCCCGCGGGCAAGCCTGGGTCGAGCTGGGCCTCCTGATCCCGTGGTTGCTCAAAGCCGGCCACAGCCCGCGAGAGGCGGACGAGTGGCTCTCGCAGTTCGCCTCGTGGGCGGGCGCGGAGCCGTCGCACATCGACCTCTTCTCGAAGGTCTTCGCCGAGAGGTGGCGGAAGCACGGCGAGGCAAGCTCGGCGCCTTGGGTGGGTGAGCTCGCGGCGCTGACTGAGAAGTGGGCGAACCATCGATTGGGCAGTCGAGGGAACCCGAGGCCGGCCGGTGATCGAGAAGCGGTACGACGGAGGGGATGATCGGGGCGCTGGTAGGATCCGGGGTTCTGGGTAGGCGGGTGGAGTATCTGCCCACGGGGCCTGGGCCGGTGTGTTGCGGGTGGTTCGCCGCCGGTTCCCCGTTCGTCCACAGTTAGGGTTCGGTGTTGCTTTCCCCCCTGGTCGGCCGGCTTTCGCGGGTCGGGGCCGTGTTGCGACGGCACTGGGTGTTCGCGGCGGTGCTGGTCGCCGGGGTCGTGCTCCGGGTCGGGGCGGTGCTCGGGTTCCGGGGGACGTTGTGGTTCAACGACAGCTATGACTTTCTCGCGATCGCGAATGACCCGTTTCCGCATCCGCTGAGGCCGTCCGGTTACGGGCTCTTTCTTTGGGTGCTGAAGCCGTTTCACAGTGTTGCGCTGGTCACCGCTTTGCATCATGTGGCGATCGTCGGGGTGGCGGTCGTCGGTTACCGGATGCTCGTCCGCGACTTCGACGTGCGGCGAGGGTGGGCGGCGCTGGCGGTCGTGCCGCTGTTGCTGGACTCGTTCCAGATCGAGCTTGAGCATTTGTTGTTGTCCGACACCTTGTTCACCGTTCTGGTGTTCGGGGCGATGCTCGTCGTGGCTAAGCCCGGTGCCACCGGGTGGCGGCGGGCGGCGATGGTGGGGTTGCTGCTCGGGCTCGCGGTCGTCACGCGGACGGTGGGGGCGCCGCTGTTCCTGATCGTCGTGCTGTATCTGGTGGTGCGGCGGACGCGGTGGCCCGTTTACTTGGCGCTCTCACTGGCGTTCTTCCTGCCCGTCGGCACTTACGCGACGTGGTACCAGCAGGAGCACGGGCGCTTCGCCATGAGCGGCACGGACGGTGTGTTCCTGTGGGGGCGCACGGCGGCGTTCGCCGACTGCGAGGCTTTCACGCCGCCGCCGGACATCGCGCGGCTCTGCCCGCACGGGAAGAAGGGCGAGCGGCTCGCGTCGTCCCACCAGATCTGGCACGAGGACTCGCCGCTCGGGTGGACCAACGGCGAGGCCTTCGACGAGCAGACCAACCGGGACGCGCAGCGGTTCGCGTTGTGGGCCATCCGGAACCAGCCGGGCGACTATCTGCAGGTCGTGGCGTACGACTTCTTCGTCCGGACGTTCTCCTGGAACCGGAACCAGTACCCGACGATCGGCACCGAGGCCAGGTACCACTTCCCGACGAAACCCACGGCGCGGAAGCCGGAGCTGCCCGTGCTGGGGGCCGGTGACCGGCGTTCCGTGGTGGACGAGTACGTGCACGGCCCGGCACCACTGCACATCGTGGAGCCGTACGCGGAGTACATGCGCACCTATCAGGAGCGGGTGCGCGTGCCCGGAACGGTGCTCGGGATCGTGCTCCTCGTGGGCGCGGCCGGGATCGTGTGGCGGCGTGCGCGGGCCCGGACCGCGCTGTTCTGGGTGTCGGCCGTGACGCTGCTGGCCGTTCCGCCGGTCACGGTGGACTTCGACTACCGCTACATCCTGCCCGCCATGCCGTTCGCCTGTTTCGCGGCGGCGATGGCGTGGGGGCGCCGCGTCCCGGGCGATCCCGTCTCGAAGAAGAAGGCGGCGGACGAGAGGCAACCCGAGCCCGCGCGCGCTTGAGCCGGCGTCAGGGGGTACCCAGGCGGGCGGCGGCGACCTTCTTCGGGACGACCATCCGCCACGCGTCCATCACCAGTTCCCGCATTTCCGGCTCGTCAAGGGCGGCCGTCCAGGCGTGCACCCAGTTGAAGCGCATGTCGGATTCGCGAGGCAGGTGGAACTTCTCGGGCTCCGACTCGATCAGCGCGGCGCGTTCCTCCTTGGGGAATGCGAAGCCCATCACGGTCTCGTCCCGGGAGAACGCGACGTAGACAATGGAACCCACGCGGAACTTCACCTGGTCTCTGATCAAGTGCTCGGACGTACGCGGCAGCGTCCGCGTGAGGGACCGGACCTGCTCGACCGTGATCATCGTGTCCTCCTGTGGTCGCGTTTCTCCCAGTGAACATCCCGAATGGTGTGATCTTGATAGCGTTTTCGTCGCGAAGGGGGCGGTGTTGAACGAACTGGTGCGCTGGGAGACAGAGCACGGGACCGTGATCGTGGAGACCGACGACCGGGAACCGGGGTTCCAGTCGGTGTCCCGCACGGGCGACATGATCCATGACGCGGCGGGCAGGTTCGAGGACGCTTTCCAGAACGTCCGGGACGCGGCGGAGGCGGCGCTCGCGTCGCTGCGCGGCGGGAAGCTGAACCCGGACGCGGTCGAGCTGGAGTTCGGCGTCAAGCTCAACGCGGCGGCCGGGGCCGTCATCGCCAAGACCTCCGTCGAGGGGCACCTCAAGGTCAAAATGACCTGGGGACGTCCCCTGCCCCAGGAGCCGGAGGGAGCGTAGCCGCACCGTGGACGACTGGCAGTGGCGCGCCTGGGTCGGCCGTCCGGGGGGCGGCAGGCACGGCGCCGCGTTCCTCGTCACCGACACCCGGCTGCTGACCTGCGCGCACACCGTCCACGGCATGGACGAGGTCCACGTCGGCTTCCCCGGGCTCCTGGAGGATCTGCCCGCCACGGTCGTCCATCGCGGTGACTGGCAGACGTCAGGTGACAAGGGGGACGTCGCCGTCCTCGAACTGGACGAGCCCGTCCCGCTGACCCCCGCGCGGCTCGCGGCGCCGGAGGACGCGCGGACCCGGGCGGCGGAGCGCGAGTTCGGCGTCTGGGGGTTCCCGCGGCGCCCGGACGGCGGTGAGCGGCACGCGACGGTCACGACCAGCCCGCGCTGGGGACGCGAGCAGGAGTGGTGGGAGCTGCGGACGAAGGGCTCCGACGCGCTGGAAGAGGGGTACAGCGGGTCGCCGGTGTACGACACGGCGACCGGCGAGGTCATCGGTATGGTCACCAACGCCGAGCTTCGCGGCGACCGGGGCGACCTCGGGTGGATGCTCCCGATGGGCAGCATCCGGCGGCACTGGGAGGCGCTGGACGACCTGCTGCCGCTGCGATGGCTGACGGCCGGGGCGCGGCGCGAGCTGCGGGAGCTGCTGGCCGGCGTCCGGTTCACCGACCCGCTCGCCGCCGACCTCGAACGCGTCGTCGGGCGGCGGGCGCTCGGCGGGTTCCGGTCCGCGTGGGGTTCGGTCCGGTACGTGGCGGAGGGCTGGCCGGAGGAGAAGCTCGTCCGATACCTGGCGGCGGTCGCGGGGCACCTGCCGGAGCCCGGCCGGTTCGCGGCGTGGTCGGTGCGGCATCTGCCGGGGGCCGCGCCCGCCGAGGCCCCGCGGTCCGGTCCAGCGTCGGTGATCGTGCGGCTGGAGCGGGTGACGTTCGACAACGCCTTCGACGTCACCGTGCACACCTGGATCGACGGCGCGGAAGGCCCGTTCCGGCGGACCGAGCGCGTCGCCGAGCGGCAGGTCAGGCCGACCGTCGAGGCCGGGGTGGCGGGGCTCGCGCCGGCGCTGTTCGGACGCGACTGGATGATCGAGTTCGCGGTGCCGGAGAGCTGGCTCGGCAAGCCGTTCGAGCAGTGGTACCTCGATCCCCGCAACAAGATCCAGATGCGCAAGTACCCGGTGGTCGTGCGGGACGTGGAGCGGCTGCGGCCCGACTCGATCCGGCGCGACCAGGCCCACCACCGCTGGCGGCTGCTGACCGAGCGGGGCCGCAGCGACCCGCACCCGATCGCGTGCGACGCCCCCCGCAAGGGCAGCGAGTTCCAGGACTGGCTGGAGGCCCACGTCGACTTCTGCGTCCTCGTGTACGGGTCGCGCCCGGTGAAGAACTGGCTGACGGCGGCGCTGAACAACGGCATCCCCGTCATGCTGTGGACACGGACCCCCTGCGACTCCTCGGCGCACGGCGACTGCCGCGGGCACCGCGTCCTCGACGAATTGACCGCCGCCGTCGTGGACAAGCACCCGTATGAGCTTCCCCAGGTAGCCCTCGCTCTCCGCAAGAAGGCACTCCTCGCCAAGGACGAGCCGCACTGCGGGCGCGACCTGACGCTCCTGTGGGACGATCCGTCCCGGCTGCCCGACCCCCCGCTCGCCATGGAGGTATAGGTGCCCGACTGGCTGCTCTACACCGGGAGCCGTCACCCGCATGACGGCATCGACCGGCTGCCTCCACCCCCGCCTTGGCGCGCGTTCGACGGCGAGCCCGTGCTGCGTACCCCGGAGGGGGGTTCGGGCAACGAGCACCAGGCGACGACGTACCGGCCGTCGGACGACGCCGTGCAGCAGGTCAACGCCGCCCTGTACCTGCGTCGCCCGCTGCTGGTGACGGGGCCGCCCGGTACGGGGAAATCGACGCTGGCCTACGCGGTGGCCCACGAACTTGGGCTCGGGCCCGTCCTGCACTGGCCCATCACCAGCCGGACGACCCTGCGCGACGGTCTCTACCAGTACGACCCGCTGACCCGCCTCTACGCGGCCGGACGGGAGGGCGCGCCCTCCGAGGAGGACATCGGCCGCTACATCCGGCTCGGGCCCCTCGGCACCGCGCTGCTCCCCTACGGCCGGCCCCGCGTCCTGCTGATCGACGAGATCGACAAGAGCGACATCGACCTGCCCAACGACCTGCTGACCATCTTCGAGAAGGGCGAGTACGAGATCGCGGAACTGACCCGCCGCGCCGACCCGTCCGCCGAGGTCATGACCGCGGACGGACCGTCCTCCAGCCCCCACCCACCGCCATCCGAAGGACGAGTTCCGCTCGACTGGCCCGGCGCCCGCGTCACCGTCACCGCCGGAACCGTCCGCTGCAACGCGTTCCCCCTGGTCGTGATGACCAGCAACGGCGAGCGGGAGTTCCCGCCCGCGTTCCTGCGGCGCTGCGTCACCGTCGAGCTGCGGCAGCCCGCGGGCGAGGCGGAGCTGGCGGCGATCGTCCGGGAGCACCTCGGGCCGCTCGCCGACCAGAGCGACGACCTCGTCCGCCGGTTCTTCGAACGCTCCTCGGCCGGGACGCTCGCCACCGACCAGCTCCTCAACGCCGTCTACCTGTGCCGGCACGCCGACGCCGAGGACCGCCGGAGCCTCGCCGACCGGATCATGCCGTACCTGTCCGGGCCCATCGATGACGATTGACCGGTTCCGCGAGGTGCTGGGGGCGGTGGGGCCGCCGCCGGACGCACGGGAACTGAGCGAACTGCTGTGGCTCGCCTGCCACATCTCAGGACCGGAGGAGACCGCCCCATCCGCCCCCGTGCGTCCGCAGCGGCCCGTTTCGGCGCCGCCCGGCCCGCCGGGTTTCACGACTCCGCGTTCAGACGGGCCGGTGCCGGTGCCTCCGGTGCCGCTGACCGCGCTCCATCCGCCTCCCGGGCACTCCCCCTTGCCCGAACCGGCGGCCGGTGCGGCGGCCGAGGTACTCGTCCCGACCGCGCCGATGCTGGCGGACCCGCTCGGCGTGCAGCGGGCACTGCGGCCGCTGAAACGCCGCGTCCCGTCCCGGCACCGCACCGAGGTGGACGAGGAGGCGACCGCCGCACGCATCGCCGACACCCGCCGGTGGACGCCCGTCCTCGTCCCGTCACCGGAACGCTGGCTGAGCCTCACCCTGGTCGTCGACACCGGGCCGACCATGCGGCTCTGGCGCCCCCTAGCCCGCGAGCTGGCCGAGACGCTGCTGCGGCAGGGCGCCTTCCAGGACCTCCACGTCAGCTACCTCGGCGCGACGGGCCGGGTGACGTCCGCGCCCGGCGCGCCGTCGCAGGACCCCGCGACGCTCCTGGACGCGTCTGGCCGCCAGGCCGTGCTGGTCCTCAGCGACTGCTCCGGCCCGCACTGGTGGGACGGCCGCGCCGTGCGGGCCGTCCGGCGCTGGGCGCGGGCCGGGCCGACCGCGATCCTCCAGCCCCTTCCCGAGCACCTCTGGCG
>NZ_SMKB01000229.1:0-11268 GCF_004348575.1 Actinomadura sp. 7K534 | reverse complement strand
GGTCGTGGGCGGAGGCCGGCAGCGGCCGGGCGGCCGGCCGGAGTCCGTGGGCGGGGTCCGCGTGGCCCTCGGCGTGGTCTCCGGCGTCGTCGCCATCGCGCTGGCCGCCGTGCTGGTCGACCGGTTCGTCCTCGGCGCGGAGTGGTGGCAGGTGCGGCACACCGTGACCGCCGACCCCGTCGCGCCGCAGCGCGACGTGGGGCCGCCGCCCGGCCCGCTCACGGTGAGCTGGGAGCGGACGACCCGCATCCACCACGGGTCCGTCGCCGGCTACGACGGGGTCGCCTACGCGGTCGCGCAGGGGCAGCTGGTGACGGCGTCCGGGAGCGGGCTGGAGGTCCACGACGCGCGGACCGGCGCGGACCGCTGGAGCTACCGCCGCTCCGGCTGGACGCTGCTCGGCTGGGCGGCCACCCGGTCGCGGCTGCTCGGCTACTTCGAGCGGGACGGCGACCGCGGCGAGCGGCTGGTCATCGCGTTCGACGCGCTGTCCGGGGGCCTGCTTTGGCAGCGCGAGGGGCCGCGCCCCGCCGCGGTCTCCCGGAGCACGCTGCGCTGGCCCGCCGGGTCCGACGTGCTGCTGACCACCGACGACGAGCGCCGCACCCTGTTCGGGATCTCCGCGGTGACCGGGAACCGGGTGTGGCGGCTGCCGCTGCCGCGCGGCTGCCGGCTGTTCGAGGGCAGCGCGCGGCCGTCCGACGGGCGGGAGGACCTCGCGGCGCTGGCCCTCGACTGCGCCGGGAAGGCGCGGCACAGCCGGCTGCTGGCGGTCGAGCCGGGCGCGGGCACCGTCGCCTGGGACCGCTCCCTCGGGTCGAAGGAGTCGCCCGAGGTGTCGATGCTGGACGGCGTGACGCTCGTCGCCGACGGGACGGCGCTGCGCGCGTTCGACGAGGACGGCGAGCAGTTCGGCGTCTGGCGGGGCGACGGGGTCTGCGGCGACACCATGTGCCCGGCGGTGCTGCGGTCGGGGCGGCTCCTGGTCGTCCACCACCCGGACGGGGCCAAGCGCGGCGAGACTCGCATGGAGGCGGTGCGGGTGCCGTCCGGCAAGGTCGAGTGGAGCCGCGACGCACCCGCGTACGCGGCGCTCGCGCAGGCGGGCGGGCACGTGTTCGCGCTGCGTCCGCGGCTGTCGGGGCGGCTGCTGCCCGCGGGCGTGGACATCGTCGACCCCGGCGGCGGCGATGCCACGAGCGCGCCCGCGCCGATCTCGGTGAACCTCGACCTGCCCGGTCCCCGCCCGTGGCTGGCGGCGGCGGGCGGGCTGCTGTACGCGGCCGTCCCGCAGGCGGCGCCGCGCCCGGACGGCGCCGCGCGGCTGGTCGCGCTCCGCGGCGGCCTCGCGGGCGGCGGCCCGGCCGAACTCGGCGGCGTGCCGGCGGCGGACTGGCCGGACGCCTGCGCCCTGCTGGCGAAACCGGACCTCGTCGCGGCCCGCGTGGACGGCCACACCGCCGAGCCCGCCCGCACGTCCGGCGGGCCGGTGCGGCTGCCGCGCCCGGTGTCCTGCCGCTACGAGCCGCCCGAGAAGGACGGCGACGCCGGCGAACCCGAGGGGGAGGAGCCCGAAGGCGAGGGTGCGGAGCCGGCCTCGCCGGACCCGGCCGGGTCCGGCGAGGCCGGCTCCGAAGAGTCAGCGGGCCCTGGCGAGGACGGCGACGAGGAGCAGGACGCCGGCGTGGAGCGGACCGTGGGCGGCTTCACCGTCAGCGTCCGCTGGGTCGGCCGGACCGAGCACGTCGCGTCGCAGATGCTGGACGCCCTCCAGGCCACCCAGGCGAAGGCCCGCAAGCGCCGCGACATCGGCGCGGACGAGGCGTACGAGATCGGGCCCGCCACCGGCATGATCGCCCTGCGGGTCGGCCGGTACGTGGTGGTGGTCGAGGCCGACCGGCCGCCGGGCGTCGCCGCCCGCCTGGCCCGCTCCGTGGCGTACCGCCTGCACCACCCGTCCTGACCCCCGGGCGGGCGGTCAGAACCGTCAGAACTCGGGGACGGGCTCCGCGGTGCGGACGTGCTCGCGGCTCGCCCACGCTTCGAGCTGGGCGACGAAGCGCTCGGCGTGGACCGGCCAGTGGAAGCGCTCGCGGGCGGCCCGGTGGCCGCGAGCGCCGAGCCCGATGCGCAGCTCCGGGTCGTCGCGCAGCCGCAGCACGGCCTTGGCGGCGGCGCCCGGGTCGCCGAACGGGACGATCAGCCCGCACCCGGCGGACTCCACGATCTCCACGGCCGGCGGGTTCGGCGTGGTGACGACCGGGACGCCGCGGGCCATGTACTCCACGATCTTGGTCGGCATCGAGTGCCGGTAGTTGGGCTCGTCGTGCAGCAGCGCCAGCCCGGCCATCGCGCCCTCGGCGATGCGCAGCGCCCGGTCGTTGGGGACGAACCCGTACCAGCGCAGGATCCCCTCGCGCTGCGCGCCCCGGATCAGCTCCCTGATGTCGGCGTCGGCGGCGCCGATCAGCTCGACCAGGATGCCCTCGGCGGCCAGCACGCGCGCCATGTGCACCATGTCGAGCGCCCCGCGCGCCCTGGACAGCTGCCCGACGTAGACGGCGCGGCGGCCGTCCGGCGGACCGGGCGGCGCCTCGGCGACGTAGGTGGTGTTGGGCACGACCGGGTGCTCCTCGCGGAACCGCGCCCGGTAGCCCTCCTCGGCGAGCAGCAGGCGGTGCCGCCGCTCGCTGCGCCGCTCCAGGCGCTGCACGGCCGGGCGGAGCACCGGACGCGCCGGGGCGGGCAGCCAGCCCTTGGCGCCGAGGGCCGCGGCGGTGTCCTCGTGGACGTCCCACACGACGGTCCGGCGGCGCACCTCGCGGGGGAGGGACACCAGCAGCTCGGGGTCGTGGAGGAGGATCACGTCGGCGTAGGCGGCGTGCTCGGTGAGCGCGCGGTGGGCCGCGCGCAGCGCCCGGAGGCGGCGCCGCCCGATGGCGCGCGGCACGTCCACGGGGCTGATCTGCCGCCACGGGGTCGCATTGCATGCCCGGAACGGCGCGATGTACGTGACTTCATGGCCGGCGTCGAGGAGCGCGCGTATCTGCCGGTGCAGAATGCGCGCGTCCTCGGGGTGATGCACCACCGTGCAAACGCAGACCCGCATTTATCTCACTCCGTGCCGAAGCCCTCGATTGACTCCGAGTCTGGGCGGCCGATGGAAATTGCGGATGAATTCCGGTTGTCGGAGGCATGGACGGCGCCGGGCGATTGGTCCGCCGTGTGCTACTGGCGCGTCATGTACTCCGCCATGTCCCCCGCGGCGGCGCTAAAGCAGTTCGACGCCGTCCAGGTGGGCGTTGCGCGTCCGGCCCCGGGTGTCGAAGAGCAGGCGCGCGTTGCGCGTCAGCGTCCCGGAGTCGTAGGCGGTGTGGTCGGCGAGGACGATCGCCAGGTCGGCCGCCGCCAGCGCCGCGGCCAGGTCCGCGCCCGCGTTCGGGATCTCGGTGCCGTCCACCTCCCACGACCTGATGAACGGGTCGTGGAACGACAGGTCGGCCCCGAGCCGCGCCAGCCGCCGCGCCACCGGACGGGCCGGCGATTCGCGCTGGTCGGCGATGTCGGCCTTGTAGGTGACGCCGAGGAGCAGGACCCTGGCGCCCTTCAGCGCGCGTCCCTCCCGGTTGAGGAGCTGCTGCGCGCGTTCGGCGACGTACCGGGGCATCCGGTCATTGATCTCCTGGGCCAGCTCCACGAACCGGAACGGGTAACCCAGCGACCTGACCTTGTACGACAGGTAGTTCGGGTCGATCGGTATGCAGTGCCCGCCGACGCCCGGCCCCGGGCGGAACGCCTGGAAGCCGAACGGCTTGGTGGCCGCGCAGTCGATCGCGTCCCACAGGTCGATGCCCAGCTCGTTGCAGAACACCGCCATCTCGTTGACCAGCGCGATGTTCACGTGCCGGTAGGTGTTCTCCAGCAGCTTGGCCATCTCGGCCTCGCGGGTGCCCCTGGCCTGCACGACCCGGTCGACGAACTTGCCGTAGAACGCCGCCGCCGCCGACGCGCACGCCGGGGTCAGCCCGCCCACGATCTTCGGCGTGTTGTGCACCCCGTAGACCGGGTTGCCCGGGTCGATCCGCTCCGGCGAGAACGCCAGGTGGAACTCCTCCCCGGCGACCAGCCCGGACGTCTCCAGGATCGGCCGGACGACCTCCTCGGTGGTCCCCGGGTAGGTGGTCGACTCCAGGACCACCAGCGTCCCCGGCTCCAGGCGCCGGGCGACCGTCTCGGCCGCGCCGCGCACCGCGGTGAGGTCGGGGCCGCCCTCCGGCGACAGCGGCGTCGGCACGCAGATGACCACGGTGCGGGCGCCGTCCAGGACGTCCTCGTGCAGGCTCGGGACGAACCCGGCCTCCAGCATGTCTTCTATGTCGGCGGGCGAGACGTCGTCGATGTGCGACAGCCCGGCCTTGAGCCCGGCGACCACGCGCGCGTCGCGGTCGAGGCCGCCGGCCCGCAGGCCGGCCCGGCTGGCCGCCCGCACGAGCGGCAGTCCGACGTAGCCGAGTCCGATGACCACCAGATCCACCCGGTGGCTCCCTTCGCAGAATGTACGCGGTCGCGGTTCAGGGGATCGCGTAGGCGGTCCGGTATCCGGCCGTGACGGTGCGCCAAGTGCGTTCCGCCCGCACCCATTCCCGGGCCGCCTGCCCGATTTTCTGCCTTCTTTCCGGACTGTAAGCCAGGTCTTCCAGACAATTCGCCCATGATTCCGGGTCTTCCGGAACTGTTAACGCGCCGGTCACGCCGGGTTCCACGATTTCGCGAAGTGCCCTGACATCACTGGCTATGACGGGGATTCCCCCGGCCATCGCCTCGATCGGCTTGAGAGGCGTCACCAACCGGCAGACCCGGTCCGCACGGCGCGGCACCGCGAACACATCGAGGACGGCGTGGAATCGGCGAACGGACTCCATCGGCACCCGGCCGGTGAACACGGCGTGCACGCCGAGCCCGGCCGCGCGCCGTTCGAGCGCGCCGCGCTCCGGGCCGTCGCCGACCAGCAGCAGCGCGACCGGCGAGCCCCGGTCGCGCAGCAGCGCCGCCGCGTCGATGAGCGTGTCGATGCCCTCGTAGCCGTAGAACGAGGACGTCAGGCCGACGACCGGGGCGTCCCCGCGGATGCCGAGCCGCTCGCGCAGGTCGCCGGGGTCGGGGAGCGGTTCGAGGAACGTCCCGTCCACCCCGTTCGGCACCACGGCGATCTTCTCCTCGGGGATCCCGCGGGACGCGATCTCCGCCCGCATCGCCTCGCCGAGCGTCACGACCGCGTCCGCCTCGGCCATGCGGCGCGTCTCCAGCTCCCGGGTCAGCCGGTAGAACTCGTCCGTCTCGCGGTGCGCGGGGTCGCGCGACAGCCAGGAGTCCTCCAGGAAGCCGCGCACCTCGTAGACGACGGGCAGCCCGTGCCGCCGTCCCAGCTCCAGCGCGACGGCCGCGTTCAGGTGGTTGCTGACGGCGTGCAGCACGGCCGGCCGCAGCTCCGCGACCAGCCGCCCGGCCAGGTCGGCGCTCCTGGCGACGGCCCGCACCGGGTCGGCGGGCGGCAGCCAGGGGAGCAGCCGGTGGTACGGGACGCCGTCGACGTCCACCCGCGTCCGCGCGTCCCCGCCGCCCTGGCTCAGCGGGTACCCGAGCCGGGTCACGACGTGGGTGTCGAGGCCCGCCTCCCGCTGGGCCTGGGCGATCCGGTGCGTGCGGACGGTGTATCCGGCGTTCGTGGCGGGAAGCGAGTTCGTCACGAACTGCAGGACGCCCCTGCCCCGCGGCTCGGCGCGGGGGGCGCGGGGGGAAGGCGGACGGGCCAGCAGGCGGCGCAGGTCGGCCGTCTCGCGCCGGACGTCCCGCGGCTTCGGGACCACGAGCGGGGAACGGCGCAGCCGGGCGCCGAACGGGGTGCGGGCGACCAGCCGGACCGCGAGCCGGGACGCCCGGCCCGGGTCGTCCCGGACCTGCCGCCAGGCGAGTCCCACCAGGTAGACGGGCTTCTTTGTGAGCACGGCGGGCGAGCGTAGGCGACCCCGGTGAACAGAAGGGAAATCGTGTTGGCACCCATCGTGCACGTCCTCGGGGCGCGGCCGAACTTCGTCAAGGCCGCCCCGGTGATCGGCGCGTTGCGCGCCGCCGGCGCCGAGCAGGCCGTGGTCCACACCGGCCAGCACTACGACGCGCGGATGTCGGAGATCTTCTTCACCGAGCTGGGGCTGCCCGAACCCGACGTCAACCTCGGCGTCGGCTCCGGCGGGCACGCCGAGCAGACCGCCGCGCTCCTCGTCGGCCTGGAGAAGGAGTTCACGAGCCGTTCACCCGAGCTCGTCATCGTGTACGGCGACGTGAACTCGACGATCGCCGCCGCCCTCGTCGCGGCCAAGCTGCAGATCCCCGTCGCCCATGTGGAGGCGGGGTTGCGCAGCTTCGACATGTCCATGCCGGAGGAGGTCAACCGGCGGATCACCGACCAGCTGTCCGCGCTGTGCCTGGTCACCAGCCCGGAGGGGATCGGGCACCTGGCGGCCGAGGGCGTCCCGGTGCACCGGACCCACCTCGTCGGCAACCCGATGATCGACACGCTGCTGGCGAACCTCGGCTCGTTCGACACGGACCGGGTCCGGCAGGAGCACGGGCTGCCCGGCCGGTACGTCCTGGCGACGATGCACCGGCCCGCGAACGTGGACGCGCCCGAGACGGCGGCGGCCCTCGTCCGGCACCTGCACGGCGTCGCCGACCTCGCCGACCTGGTCATCCCCGTGCACCCGCGCGGCCGGGCGAACCTGCTGGCCGCCGGGCTGGACGACCACGCCGGGGTGCACATCCTGGAGCCGCTCGGGTACATCGACTTCATCGCGGCCGTGCGGGGGGCGGCGGCGGTCGTCACGGACTCGGGGGGACTCCAGGAGGAGACGACGATCCTCGGTGTGCCGTGCCTGACCGTCCGGCCCAACACCGAGCGGCCCATCACCATCACCCACGGCACCAACCGCCTCGTGACGTTCGAGGAGCTGGTGCCGGGGGTTCGAAAGGCGCTGGAGTCGGGTCCGGTCGCCGCCGACCGCAAGCCGCCGCTGTGGGACGGCCACGCCGGCCCCCGCATCGCCGAAGTGATCATGAGGTATCTGGGTGAGTGACGAGGCCGGGACCGGCGCGCGCCGGGAGGCGAAGGCGTACCAGCAGGTCGGGCGGCTGAAGGCGACGCTGCGCGAACGCGAGGCGCGCCTCGCCGAGCTGGAGAAGCGGGTCGCGGCGCTGGAAGCCTCGACGGCCGTGCAGTTCGGGCGGCTCGTCGCCGGGGCCGCGCGCAATCCCCGGCGCGGGCGGCGCCTGCCGCGCGACCTGTACCGGCTGTGGCGCAAGCGCAACGCGCCCGTGTCGGCGTCCGGCAGGGGCGGCGGCGGGGCCGTCCAGCCCGACCGGGTCGACCGTCCCGAGAACCGGCTGCTCGTCGCCGGGCCTTGCGACCGCCCGATCGTCGCGGGCGTCCTCGCCCCGCGCACGGCCGCCGAGCTCGCCGAGCACGTCGAGGTCGTCCCGCTGTACCCGCACGACGCCGCGATCGTCCTCGACCGGGCGGACGTGGACATGGTCGTCGTGGACGCATCGGCCGGCGAACCCGGCGGCCCCTGGGCGTACCTGGGCGTTCCCGGCATGTACGACCGGGACGCCGCGCTGGACGAGATCCGGCGGATCGCCGCGGCCCGCACGCTGCCGCTCGTCCTGCTCGGCGGCGCCCCGGCACCCGCCACCCTCGCGGCCCTGACCTGGGACGCCGTCCTCGCGGACGCCGGCCGAGTCGGCGCACTACTCGAACCCGTCCGTTGAAAGGAAGCACTTTGCGACCACGCGCCCTCGTCTACGGCGACGTCGATCTCAACATGATCGACGGTTCGGCGATCTGGGCCCAGGGCATGGTCCAGGCCCTGTCCCGCGCCGGCTGCGAGGTGACCCTGGTCCTCAAGGCCCCGGTCCGGACCGGACGCCTCGTCGACCCGCTGCGCGCTCTGCCGGGCGTCACCGTCCGCAGCCCGCACGCCGAGGGCCTCTGGGACGGCGTCATGGCCGCCGGGCACGCCGCCGCGATCCTCGCCCACATCGACGCGGAAAACCCGTACGACCTGGTCGTCGTCAGGGGGCGGCGCATCGCGGGCAAGCTCGCGATGGGCCCCCTCGCCGGACGCCTCTGGACGTACCTCACCGACGTCCCGCAGTCCGCCGCCGAGTTCACCGCCTCCGCCAAGGGCGAACTGCGCCGGATCGCCGACGCCTCCCGCGTGCTGCTCTGTCAGACCGAGGAGCTCCGCGGCTTCCTGGAGGGCGCCGTCCCCGCCGCGGCGGGCAAGAGCGTCCTGTTCCCGCCCGTCGTCGTCCTGCCCGACGGGCTGGAGCCCCGTGCCGCCGGGGCCCCCGACGGCCGCGCGCTCCGCCTCGTCTACACGGGCAAGTTCGCGCCGCGCTGGAACACCTACGAGATGACCTCCCTGCCGCGCCTGCTCGCCATGCGCGGCGTGGACGCCGAACTCCACATGGTCGGCGACAAGATCCACGACGACCCCGCCGACCCGGGCTTCGCGTCCCGGATGCGGACGGCGCTGGAGACCGGGGAGGGCGTGATCTGGCACGGCGGCCACCCGCGCGCCGAGGCGATGCGGCTGACGGCCGCCTCCGACGTGGGCCTCTCCTGGCGGGACCCTGCACTGGACGCGAGCCTCGAACTGTCAACGAAGGTCTTGGAGTGCGGCACGCTGGGCGTCCCGGTCGTCCTCAACCGGACGCCCATGCACGAACGCCTCCTCGGCGCCGACTACCCGCTGTTCGCCGCCACCGAGGACGACGTCCTGGACGCCCTCACCCTCATCGGCAAGAACCCCGACGTCTTCACGCTTGCCGCGGACCGCTGCCGCGCGGCCGCCGCCGAATACACGCTGGACGCCGCCGCCGACCGCCTCCGGACGTACCTTTCCCAGACCTTCCCGGAGCCGTCCGAGGCCGTCCTCTCCGTTAAGTCACGCCCCCTCCGCGTGGGCGTGGCGGGCCACGACCTCAAATTCTTCACCCGCCTGCTCGACTACCTGCGCTCCCGCCCCGACATGGAAATCCGCGTAGACCATTGGGCCGCCCTAAAGGCCCACGACGAGAAACGCAGCCAAGATCTGGTCGATTGGGCAGACGTCGTCATCTGCGAATGGTGCGGCCCCAACGCCCTCTGGTACGCCGAGCACAAGCGCCCGGACCAGCGCCTCCTCGTCCGCCTGCACCGCTTCGAGCTCTACGCGGCCTGGCCCAAGCAACTGAAGATCGACGCCGTCGACCGCGTCATCTGCGTCAGCCCGCACTACAACTCGCTCACCCGCGAGACGACCGGCTGGCCCGCGGAGAAGGTCGTCACCGTCCCCAACTGGGTCGACGACGCCCAACTCGACCGCCGCAAACTCCCCGGCGCCGAACACCACCTGGGCATGATCGGCGTCGCGCCGTCCCGCAAACGCCTCGACCTGGCCCTGGACGTCCTGGAGGAACTCCGCCGCGAAGATTTCCGCTTCACGCTCTTCGTCAAATCGAAACTGCCCTGGGACTACTGGTGGATCTGGCAGAAGGACGAGGAACGGACCCACTACGAGAAAGTCTTCCGTCGCATCCGCCGTTCCCGCCTCCTTTCCGGCGGGGTCGTCTTCGACTCCTACGGCCGCGACGTAGCGTCCTGGCTGCGCCGGATCGGTTTCGTCCTTTCCACCAGCGACGACGAGAGTTTCCACCTGGCACCCGCCGAAGGAATGGCGTCGGGCGCCGTCCCGGCCCTGCTCCCATGGCCCGGCTCGGACAGCATCTACGACACCCGCTGGATCCACGAAACGCCGTCGGCAATGGCCGCGTCCATTGCCACAACGGTCTCCGATGACCGCTGGGAAACCGAGGCGGCCCTAGCCCGCACCCAGGTGACGAACGCCTACGGCCTGACCGAGGTCTGCCGCCAGTGGACGGACCTCCTCACCGGATAGCCTCACGATCCGGCCGGGGCACGTCCGCGAACGGCGACAGCGAGAACCACCCCGGCAGCGCCCGGCGCAGCGCCTCGGGCCCCCGCGTCTCGACCGCCCCGGCCCGCAGCGCGTCCCGCCACCCGACGTCGCCGCGCCAGATCAGCACCATCTGCCGCAGCTCACCGGTCACCGTCACCGACACCTCGAACCCGGGGTCGACATCGCACACGTCGGCGCCGCCGGGCGTGAGCACCAGCCACCAGTGGCGTTCCCGGGCGGCGGCCACATCCGGGAAGGTGAACAGCACCACGGTCCGCCCGTCCGGGACGGCGCCGCAGTCGACGTTGCGGCGCATGTCCCACATGAGCAGCCGCGGATCGAGATCGCGGTCGCCGAGCTCCCCGACCCAGCGGACGCCCCACACGGCCAGCGCGTCGACGACCGGCCGCAGCTCCTCACCCGCCGCGGTCAGCACGTACCGCACGTCGTTCCCGTCGACGCGCTTCTCCACCACGCCCGCCCGCACGAGCTGGTTGAGCCGTTTCGACAGCAGCGTGGGCGACATCCGCGGCACCCCGCGGCGCACCTCGTTGAACCGCTCGCTCCCGGACAGCAGCTCACGAATGATCAATAACGTCCAGCGCTCATCGAGCAGTTCCATCGCCTTCGCCACGGGACAGAACTGGTAATAAGAGGCCCCCATACAACGAAGGCTAGAACGGTGCCGCCCTCCAGTACAGATCCTGTACTAGGAAGCCGCCTTCCCCCTCCATAGCGTGTGGCGAAACGAGGGGAGAAGACATGGGGGAAAAGACCGACGCGGTCAAGGCCGGTCACAGAAAGATGTGGGCGCTGGGCGACTACCCGTCCCTGGCGGCCGAAGTCATCCCGAGCCTGGGCGAGGTACTCGTTCGCGCGGCGGGCGTGACCAGCGGCGACCGGGTCTTGGACGTCGCCGCCGGCTCGGGCAACGCCGCCGTCCCGGCCGCCCGCACCGGCGCGAAGGTGGTGGCCAGCGACCTGACACCGGAACTGCTGGAGGCCGGCCGCAAGCAGGCCGACGCGGACCTCGAATGGCGCCAGGCCGACGCCGAGGCACTGCCGTTCGCCGACGGCGAGTTCGACGTCGTCCTGTCCTGCGTGGGCGTCATGTTCGCCCCGCACCACCAAGCCGCCGCGGACGAACTGGTCCGCGTCTGCCGCCCGGGCGGCCGGATCGCCCTGCTCAACTGGACCCCGGAAGGCTTCATCGGCCAGATGTTCGCCACCATGAAGCCCTACGCCCCACCGC
>NZ_SMKB01000228.1:0-11316 GCF_004348575.1 Actinomadura sp. 7K534 | reverse complement strand
GTATAAGAGACAGTCACCACTGACTCCCGCGTCGTCCCGGGTAGCCGGAGCCATCCGGCTCCCGGACGACGAGGGTCACCTACCCAAGCCCAGGGCGGATACAAGACCCCGACCCCGCAACGGTCTAGCGCCTGACCGCCGAGGGCACTGCAATTAAGCCGGACAATCGGCTTTGCCCTGCTCGCCGGCGACCAGGCGGCCGCAGACCTGCTTGACCTCCGTGGTGCCGTCCGGCTGGATCGTCGCGAGCATGACCGGCTTTTCGGCGACCTGGTGGCCGGTGCCGCGGCTGGTGAAGCGGATGACGCCGCTGGCCCCGTTCCGCAGGACGTCGTGGTCGGGGTCGTTGAGCGCGGCGAACACCGATCCCGCCGAGGGCAGCGCCTTCTCCTGCCAGAACACCTTGCTCGCCACGGTCGCGACGAGGGTGGCCGCGTCGTAGGCGACGGCGGCGCGGGTGATCGAGGGCTGCTGGCCCTTGTTGTCCTCGTCCGTCATCTCCCGGACGGCGGGGTCGTAGTCCGAGTAGAACGTCTGCGGCGCCTGGTCGCCGATCCAGCGCCACGTCCACGCCTCCCTGGCCGCGAGCGGCGTGAAGTACAGGTCGAACGTGTTCTTGCGGCCGATCTCCGTGGCGTTGTCGCTGACGTACTTGGCGATCTCGTCGTCCGCCATGACCAGCGGCCTCCTGGGGCAGGACAGCTCCAGGACGCTGATGAACGAGCGGAACTCGTCCGACCGCCCGGCGTAGTAGAACAGGTCGGGCTGGTCCTGGCACGCCTCGCGGACGGCCTTGTCGAGCTCGCCGGAGTTGTTGTACGGACGCATGCGCACCCTGCGGCGCCCGAACGCCTCCGCGAACCCGGTGGCGAGGTTCTCGCTGTACAGGTCGTCCGGCTGGTCGTTGTAGATGACGACCGCGTTCTCCACCTTCCCGCCGCCGAGGTGCCCGTTGCGCGCCCAGTAGGCGGCGTGCCGGGCGGTCCGCGAGTTCGGGGAGGCCAGCCGGAAGTAGTAGGGCGAGAAGCCCGCGTCCCCGTCGAGCAGGGCCGTCCCGTCGTAGCTGTTGGCCGTGCCGACCAGCGGCAGCGCCGACTTGGCCAGCAGCCTGATCGCCTCCTGGGTCTGCCGGCGGCTCTGCTCGAAGCCGATCACCGCGACGATGGATCGGTCCGCCAGCGCCCGCTCGCGGATCTGCTCGGCGACCCGCACCGCGTAGCGGAACCGCGCGCCCGCGTTGGCGACCAGCACCCGCAGCCGCAGGTCGTCGCCCTCGGCGGAGTCGTTGAACCGCTGCTGCGCGATGGCCAGCCCGATCAGCTCGCCCTGGACGCCGGCGAGCAGGTCGATCCGGTGGTTCTTGATGGACGGGTCGGCGGTCACGGGGCCGAGGTACACGACGGTCGCGTACGGCTTGCCGGACTCCATGACGTGGTCGTTCAGCTCCTCGATCTCGTCGAGGACCTTGTTCAGCCGGTTGTCGTTGTTCCGGCCGCCGGAGTCCACGCCGAAGCGGAACGACCCGTCGGTGATCCCGACGCACTCCCCGTTGCCGGTCCGCGCGATCTCGAACGCCGAGCAGTACCGCACCACCTGGACCGAGATCACCGTGATGGACGCCGCCGCGACCGCGAACATCGCGATCCACGGCAGCGCGGGGTGCGCGAGCCGGGGGCGGCGCCGCACGGGCCGGACGGGCGGCAGGTCGCCGCCCGGGTCGCGGCTGATGTCGACGCGCAGCTCGCGGCGGGAGCCGAGGGCGCCGACGCGGCGCTGCTCGCGGGCGTACCGGTCCCAGAGGCCGCGCGCGGCGACGACGCTCTGCGGCTCGCCGGACGCCATGTCCACGCGCACCGCCTGCGCGATCCGGTCGAGGAGCCTCCTGCCGGACGGGGCGGCCGGGCCGTCCTCGGCGGGCGTCGCCGGGTCGACGCCGGCGACGACGACCAGCGGGTCGAAGCCGGGGAGCCCCTCGCCGGCCTGGCTGTCGGCTCGGACCCGCTCGATCAGCTCGATGAGCTGCACGCCCGGATGCCCCGCGGGCAGGTGCTCCAGGAGCAGCACCGGGTAGCGGACCCGCGCCCACGCCGCCCGCCGGTAGTCGCGCCGGTAGTTGCGGCGGAGGTCCTCCAGGAACGCGGCGACGAGGAGCAGGTCGAGCTGCTCCCCGTGGTCGTCGGGCTCGACCGGGCGCGGGTCGAACACGCCCAGGGCGAAGCCGAGGAAGCCGGTGGAGTCGCGGTCGACGTACGGCTGGCGGAGGAACCACCCGTACCGGTACACCCCGTACCAGCCACGCGTCCTGGCGACGATCTGCACGGCGACGAACGCCAGCCCGACCACGGCGGCGAACACGGCCGTGGCCAGGTCGATGGCCGCGGCCGTCCCGGCGCTGACCAGCGCGACGACCGCGACGCCGAGCGGGGCGATCTGCTCCAGGAACGACAGGAACGCCGCGGACCGGCTGGGCGGCTCCTCCAGGTCGCGCAGGACGTCCCGCCCGCGCCTGCGGATCACCCGGTTGAGCTCGCGGCGGCGCGCGTTCTCGTTGTCGCCGACGGGCGGGTGGGTGAGCCGCCGGACGAGCCGGTGGTTCTCCCGCTCGGCGGACGACGCGCCGCGCGGCGGCGGGCGGTCCCCGGCGCGCCGGATGTCCCGCAGGTCGCGCAGCCACAGCGCCATCTCCAGCATCGGGAAGCGCAGCGGCGGCTCTCCCCGGCCGCGGCTGCTGGGCTGCGACAGCTCCCGCTTGGCCTCCCGGAGGACGCCCGCGACGTCGGTGGCCGGGGTGTCGGCCGCGATGTGCGAGACCGGGGCCCGCTCGTCCTCGCACCGGGACTTGAGCAGCTCGGCGGCGTGCGAGGTGGCGCGTGCGGGGCCGAGCAGTAAGAGCAGCGGCCGCAGCCGCTCGCGCCATCGCCACGGCGGCCGCTCCCGCAGCCGTTCGAACAGGTCGAGCACTCCGCGCAGCCGGTCCTCGCTCAAGGTCCGCTCGCCGTCGCCCGCCATCGCCGACCCTCGCTTCCCGCTCGCCGCCCGCCCGCGACCGCCCGCCGATCGCGGCTCCTCCGTCCTTCGACGCCGCGGCTCCCGGAAAGGATCGAAGTTTTCCACTGAACATGCCACCCAGCATGAAAATCGGCCACCTTGCTCGCTTTTGCCATGATTGGCGCCATGAGTGTTGCTGCGGACGACGAACCGCTCGAAGGCGACATCGGCCCCGCGGCGGACGCGGGGGCGTCGCGGACGGCGGGCGCGCCCGCGCCGCGGAAGGCCGACGCGGCCGAGGAGCTGCGGCGTTACGAGGCGGAGCGGGAGGAGCGCCGCCGCCGGACCAACGCCCTGTCGGGACGGATCACCACCGCGCTCGCCGCCCTGCTCCTGGCGTTCCTGGCGTACGACTCCGCCCGCACCGCCCTGACGGCGCGCTCCAGGGGCGACGATTGGATCTACCCGCCGCTGGTCATCGCGGGCATTTGCACAATCGCGCTTGTGACCCTGCTTGCGTGGGCCGTACGGCGGGTGAAGTAGCCTTTTGCGAGTGACCGACAGCGCTGATCCCACTATCGACATTCCCGCCGATCTCAAGCCCGCCGACGGCCGCTTCGGATGCGGCCCGTCGAAGGTCCGTCCCGAGCAGCTGGCCGCGCTCGCCGGGTCCGGCGCCGCCTACATGGGGACCTCGCACCGGCAGAAGCCGGTCAAGTCCCTGGTCGGACGGGTCCGCAAGGGGCTGGCGGAGCTGTTCTCGCTGCCCGAGGGGTACGAGGTCCTGCTCGGCAACGGCGGCACCACCGCGTTCTGGGACGCCGCCGCGTTCGGGCTCGTCCGGCAGCGGTCGCAGCACCTGACGTTCGGCGAGTTCTCCAGCAAGTTCGCCAAGGTCACCACGAGCGCGCCGTGGCTGGGCGAGCCGACCGTCATCTCGAGCCCGCCCGGGTCGCACCCGGAGGCGTCGGCCGAGGAGGACGCGGACGCCTACGCCCTCACGCACAACGAGACCTCGACCGGTGTCGCGATGCCGATCCGGCGCCCCGCGGGTACGACCGCCCGCGACGGGCTCGTGCTGGTGGACGCCACCTCCGGCGCGGGCGGCCTGCCCGTCGACGTCGCCGAGACCGACGTCTACTACTTCGCGCCGCAGAAGTGCTTCGCCGCGGACGGCGGCCTCTGGGTGGCGCTCGCGTCCCCGGCGGCGCTGGAGCGGATCGAAGAGATCGCCATGTCCGACCGGTACATCCCGGAGTCGCTCAACCTGAAGACCGCCCGGGACAACTCCGCCAAGGACCAGACCTACAACACGCCCGCCGTGGCGACGCTGCTGCTCTTCGCCGAGCAGGTCGAGTGGATGAACGCCCAGGGCGGCCTGGACTGGACCACGTCCCGCACGGCCGACTCGTCCCAGCGGCTCTACACGTGGGCGGACAAGACCGCCTACACGACGCCGTTCGTCGTGGACCCCGCGCAGCGTTCGCAGGTTGTCGGCACGGTCGACTTCAACGACGACGTGGACGCGGCGGCCGTCGCCAAGATCCTGCGGGCCAACGGCATCGTGGACACCGAGCCCTACCGGAAGCTGGGCCGCAACCAGCTCCGCGTCGGCATGTTCCCCGCCATCGACCCCGACGACGTGGAAGCCCTGACCGCCTGCATCGACTACGTCGTCGAGCGGCTCTAGTCCGGGGCCTCTAGTCCGGGGCCTCTAGTCCGGGGCCTCTAGTCCGGGGCCTCTAGTCCGGGGGCTCAGGCCGCGGTCGGGACCGGGGCGGTGCCGCCCGGACGCTGCACGACGCGGTGGCTCAGGCCGGCCCGGTCGCACTGCTCGTCGGCGAGGGTGAAGCCCGTCCAGACGCGGTCGTCCATGTCGGTGTCGCGGGCCGTGGGCCGGAAGTTCGCCGTGGCCAGCACCTCGGGCAGGTCACGGCGTCCGGGGCGCCGCTCCATGCCGATCTTGAGGTAGGTGCCCTCGCGGAGCATGACGACGGTCGCGAACCGCGCCCGGGTGTGCTCCTCCGCCTCCCGGAACCAGCGCGGGTTGGAGGCCCAGTAGATGTTCTGCTCGGTGTCGACGGCGATCGTCAGGGGGCTGAGCGCCGCGCGGGCCAGGTGCACCTCGGTCGGGCGGTCCCGGTGGACCCAGGCCAGCGCGGCGCGTCCGACCAGCGTCTCGAGGACGCCGGTCACGGCGGACGCGTCGGCGCAGCCGGCGAGGAGCTGGAAGACGGGCTCGCTGTCGGTCGTCCCGGACGCGGGCGGCAGCGCGTGCCGCGACCGCAGGTCACCGGCGTCGATGTCGCCGTTGTGCGTGGCCACGATCGCGGCGCCCCCGTCCCCCGCCGCCGGGACGGCCATCGGGCTGGCGTTCGCCGGGTGGGCCGGGGAGCCCTGCGTGGCCCAGCGGGTGTGGCCGAGGACGACCGGCGCGCGGTCGAGTTCGGGGAGGAGCTCCGGCCGCCACAGCGCCGAGAACCGGCCGCGGGCCGACAGCACGCGGCAGCCGTCCCCGCACCCGGTCCCGCTGCCGAAGGCCGCCCCGCCCAGGCCCGGCCATCCCCCGAGGAGGGCCAGGCCCGCCGAGTCCGTGCCGCGCTCCTCCGCGAGCATGCCCAGCGTGACGAACACGTCCGACGCCGCTCCGGCGTCGGCGGCGAACGGTGAGCGCACCATCCCGAACAATCCGCACATGCCAGATGAGATGCAGATCATGGGCGGCCGGTTCGCGCCGGGCACGGAGCCGAATAAGCTCGGCAGCGTGAACCGCGCGCCCCGATGGCTGCTTCCCACCGTGCTGACCGCGCTCGTGCTGACCGTGGTCGTCGGTGCGCTGCTGTCCTGATGGCGCGGGCTGAGCCCGAGCGCGCGGGGCGGACGAGCGGCGGGACGCGGAACGGGGATGATCAGGCCATGTCATGGTGCCGTGCGCGTCCCTTTCGTCCCGCCCGATCCCGCCGTTTCGCATCCCGATCGGCCCGTGCCGGTGCGGCGCTGGCCCTGGCCGGAACGTTCGTCTGGCTGCCGTCCCCCGCGTCCGCCGAGGAGCAGGTGGCCTTCACGATCCGGGACGAGCGGATCACCGAGTCGAGCGGCCTGGCGGTCAGCCGGCGGCACAAGGGCGTCGTCTACACGCACAACGACTCGGGCGACGTCCCGTCCATCTTCGCGCTCGGCCCGGACGGGGGCGTGCGGGCCGTGCTGACCCTCGGCGGCGCGAACGCCCGCGACTGGGAGGACATCGCGGTCGGGCAGGACGAGCGCGGCCGCCCGGCGATCTTCGTCGGGGACATCGGCGACAACCTCGGCGGCGCGTGGCCGTACGTGACCGTGTACCGGATCCCCGAGCCCGCCCGGCTGCGGAGCCAGACCATCCGCGCCACCGCCTTCAAGATCAAGTACGCGGACGGGCCGCGCAACGCCGAGACCCTGATGATCAACCCGAAGACCAACCGGCTCTACCTCGCCAGCAAGCTGTTCGGCGGCAAGGTGTACGAGGCCCCGGCGCGGCTGCGGACCGGCGGCTTCAACGTCGTGCGGGAGGTCTCCGGCGCGCCGCCCATCGCGACCGGCGGCGCGTTCTCCCCCGACGGGCGCACCTGCGTCATCCGGACCTACCTCGGCGCCCGCCTCTACTCGGTGAACCCGGACGGCTCCCCCGGCAAGTCGCTGACGTCGATCGGCCTGCCGGCGCAGAAGCAGGGCGAGTCGGTGACCTACACCGCCGACGGCACGGCCCTCCTGGCGGGGTCGGAGGGGACGGACCAGCCGGTGTACCGGATCCCGCTCCCGGAGGAGGCGCTGCCTTCCAAGGCGCCGTCCCAGGCGCCGTCGCCGGAGAACGCGGGATCGTCCGGCGGCGCCGGTGAGGAGGGCAAGGACGCCTCCAGCACCAGGACGGGCCTGTTCCTGGCGCTGGCCATCGCCGCCGCCGTCGGATACGGGCTGCTGCGCAAGCGGGGATAGGGGTCGTAGGGGGAGTCGTACGGGAAGCCGCAGGGAAGAGGGTTGACGGGAGTGATGGGGCGACCTGACCGGCACGATGGAAGTCGGTGGCGGTGGGCGGCCAGTTGCCGGAAGGAGGCGACGGTCCCGCGGGGACCCGTGTGAGGATGCGGACTGTGGAGCATGAGCTGGTGGGCCTCGCGGGTCCCGGTGGCCGTTGGCGTCCCGTCGCCGCCGGTCCGTTCGCTCTTCTGGCGGTGGTGCTGGCGCTGATGCCGATCCGCCCGGTGTGGCTGTGGGCGACGCTGCTCGGTGTCGTCGCCGCCGTTCCGTGGCTGCTCGGCGCGGCCCCGGAGGCGCGCCGCCGGCGTCCCCGGCCGTACTGGCGGCTGTCCGCGGCGGGCTTGGAGCGGATCGCGCCGGACGGGCAGACGATGGTCTCCTACGAGCGGTCCCGTATCGAGGCGCTGGCCATCACCACCGGCGACGGCGTGCTCACCGTGTTCCACCGGTTCGGGCGCACCGCGGTGGGCGGGATGACGGCGATGGGCATGGAGCCCCTCACCGTGTTCGTGACGGCGCGCCGGCTGGGCCTTCCCGTGCACGTCCTGGACGGCGAGGCGACCGACCTGCTGGACCCCGCGCTGGACGAGGCCCTGCGCGTCCCAGGGCTGGACGACGACACTCCAGAGGGGAGCGCCCTGCCGCGCGACCACGCCGCGGAGAAGCGCCTGCTCGACCAGGAGGCGGCCCTGCTGGCCGCGGCCCACGAGCCGTCCGCCCAGCGGACCGACGACCGCGGCCGGGCCGCCGGCAAGGGGCGGGGCCGGGGCCGGACCGGCGCGGAGCACCGGCTGGACACGCCCGAGCCGCTGCCCAGCCGCCGCCGGATCGTGCTCCTCGGCGCGCTGGTCGCCCTGCTCGCCGCCGTGATGATCGTCCGGATCGCGGTGGACGGGACCGGCGGGTTCGGCGCCAGGCTCGCGGCCGGCTGCTGGGTGCTCGCGGCGATCGCGGGCGTCCTGCTGGCCCGCCGCCGGCTGCTGCGCGCCGCGCAGATCCGCTGGACGATCACGGCGGAGCGGCTGCGGGTCCGGACCCGCCCCGGCCGCCGCCGCGAGGCGCAGGACCTGCGGGCCGGGGACGTCGCCGCCGTCGTCGTCGGGCCGGGCCTGCGCCTGGACCCGGTGAGCGGCGATCCGCGCCGCGCCGACCTCGCCGCGCTCGCGTTCGGGCACCGGCTGGAGCTCGTCGCCCGGCTGCCCGCGCACGGGCTCGACGGCTTCCAGCTCGCGCACGCTCTCGACGACCACGGCTACCGGGTGATCACGCCGGGGGCGCGGACGCCGCGCCGCCCCGAGTACGGCCTGGAGGGGCTCCCCGAGATCTTCGCGCAGGTGCCGGGCGGCCGGCTGGTCGTCGCCGACGGCGGGCTCGGCTGGGCCGACGCCGCCGGGGACGTCGTGCTGAAGATGCCCGAGGACCGCATCGGCGGCATCGAGCTGCTGACCATCGCCGGGCACGCGTGGGTCCGGCTGTACGACACCGACGGCGACGAGTTCTTCGCCGCGCCCCTGTCGGCGCTGCGGATCTCCCGTACCGACCTGCGCGACTCGGCCCGCCGCGCCGGGCTGCCGGTCAACGACGCCGAGTACGACGCCTACATGAGCGCCGCGTTCCACACGGCCGTGTCCACGCTCGCCGCCCCGGAGCCGGTGGCCGAGCCCGAACCGGCGACCGCCGTGCTGCCCTCGCAGAGCGCCGGGCAGGAGGGCACGGCGCCCCGGCCGGAGCGTCCCGGCGAGCAGGACCTCACGTTCTCCGCCCTGCCGCCGCCCGGCCCGGCGACCGCGCCCGGCGCGCTGCTGGACGCGACCCGCCGGTCCCGTGCGGGCACGTACGCGATGAGCGTGCTCCTGTGCGAGGCCGTCGCGCTGCTGGGCGCGGTGTGGCTCGGCCCAGAGCTGGGCGGGTTCAACGCCACGGCGAGCTGGTCGGTGCCCGCGGGGCTCGTCATCGGCCTTGTCGGCTACTGGCTCTACGACCGCAACCGTTCACAGCTGCGCGTGTCGTCCGCGGGGCTCGCGGTCGTGACCAAGCGCGGCAGGGTCGAGTGGGATCTGCCCCGCGACCGCATCGGCGGCGTCGGCATCGACGAGGCGCATGAGCGTATGCCGCGCCTCGTGGTGTGGGGGCCGTCCGGGCGGGTGCTGCGCCAGGTCACGTTCCCGCCCGACCTGGACGAGCTGCGCCGCGCCTGCGAGCGCTACGGCGTCCCCTGGGGGCCGCCGGACGCGGACCTGCCCGCGCCCCCGCCGCCCGAACTCTGACGCAGCGACCACGTCTTCAGCGACTCGTACGTCACCTGGCTGTAGTCCTTGCCGGGGAGGTGGCTGCGCATCAGGTGGACGGAGTCGGCCGTCCACGCGGCGCCCGCGAACGCCGACAGCGACTCCACGAGTGGCCGCACGTCCACGGGCTTTCTGGAGCGGGCCAGGGTGAGGTGGGGGCGGAAGCCGCGGTGCTTGTCGGGCAGCGTCCCGACGCGGCGTCCGGCGGCGGTGGTGGACGCCGCGAGCCGCGCGATGCGGCGGCGGTCGCCGAACAGGCCCGTCCACAGGACGCGGGCGTGCGCGCCGCTGCCGGGGAACGCGCCCGCGCCCGCCAGCGACAGCGACATCCGCTCGTGCCGGCCGACGGCGCGCTCCAGCCGGGGCAGGAGCCGGTCCAGGGTGCGGTCGTCCACCTCACCGAGGAACGTCAGCGTGACGTGCAGCAGCTCGCGGCGGACCCAGCTCAGCTCGGAGATCGCGTCGTGGTGCGGGAGGACGGCCTCCTCCAGCTCATCCAGGATGTCCGGTGGCGGCACGAGCGCCACGAAAAGCCTCATGGGAACGTCCGGAGGGCCACCCCGCAAGCATTTCAGCAGATGGCACCCGTTGTCACGCCGATCGGTCGCCTTTGCGCCCGCTCTGTAGCCATATGTCGGTTCCGGTCAGGCTCTGGCGGGGCGCCGTCCGAGGACGCGGGCGAGCGTGGGGCGGATCGACCCGCGGGCGGCCAGCGCGCCCACGGCGAGTGCGGCGAGGGCGGAGATCAGGCCGCCGAGGATGAGCGACATCCGGGCGCCGAAGTGCTCGGCGAGCCAGCCGACGGTGGGCGCGCCCACCGGGTTCGATCCGAGGAACACGAGCATGTAGAGCCCCATCACCCGCCCGCGCATCTCCGGCGCGACCCCGAGCTGGACGGTGGCGTTGGCCGCCGTCGTGATCGTCATCATCACGATGCCGGTGGGGATCAGCAGCAGCAGGAACGACCAGTACGTCGGCATCAGGCCGGTGACGATCTCCAGCACGCCGAACAGCACGCCCATCCCGACCAGCAGCCGGAGCCGCGGCCGGGTGACCCGCCGCGCGGCCAGCAGCGCGCCGCTGAGCGCGCCGAGCGCGAGCATGCTGGACGCGAGCCCGAACGCGGACGCACCGGTGTTGAAGACCTCCGTGGCGATCAGCGCCACCGTCGTGGAGAAGTTCATCCCGAACATGGCGATGAACCCGATGAACACCATGACCAGCGTCAGGTCGCGGCGTCCGCGCACGTAGCGCAGGCCCTCGCGGAGCTGGCCCTTGGCGCGCTTCACCGGCTCCGCCGGGTACAGCTCTCCGGTCCGCATCGCGTAGAGGCCGAACAGCACGGCACCGAACGACGCCGCGTTCACCAGGAACACCGGCCCGGTGCCGATCATCGCGATCAGCACGCCCGCGACGGCGGGGCCGAGCAGGCGGGCGCCGTTGAAGGTGGCGCTGTTCAGCGCGATCGCGTTCGGCAGGTCGCGCCGGCCGACCATCTCGATGACGAACGACTGGCGGGTCGGGTTGTCGACGACGGTCGCGAGCCCGAGCCCGAAGGCCAGCACGTACACGTGCCACACCTGCGCCATGCCGGTCACCGCGAGCAGGCCGAGGATGAGCGCGAGCACGCCCATCGACACCTGCGTCAGCACCAGGATGCGGCGCTTGGGGTAGCGGTCGGCGATGACGCCGCCCCACAGGCCGAACAGGAGCATGGGCAGGAACTGGAGGCCGGTGGTGATGCCGAGCGCGGTGCCGCTGCCGTGCGCGAGTTCGAGGACGAGCCAGTCCTGCGCGATCCGCTGCATCCACGTCCCGGTGTTGGAGACGACCTGCCCGGCCGCGAACAGCCGGTAGTTGCGGTTGCGCAGGGACCGGAACATGCCTCCGGACCGAGGGTCCTCGGGCTCCTCGGCCTCGTCGGCCTTGGTGGGTTGCTCGGGTTCTTCGGGGTCGTTCAGGGCGGGTGCGGCGTCGGCGCCGCCCGGGGGCTCGGACGCTCTGCTCTCATCCGTGAGCGGGGTGGCGG
>NZ_SMKB01000227.1:0-11419 GCF_004348575.1 Actinomadura sp. 7K534 | reverse complement strand
CGACAACCCCGCCCGACAACCCCGGCGGAAAGCGACCGTAAGAATGCCGTAAACGGTGTGGCGCATGGTGGTTCCATCGAGCCGGAAGGCGCACGATCCAAGCCACGGAGGCGACCATGCGCAAGATCATCAATTCGACGTACGTCTCGCTCGACGGCGTCATCGGGAACCCGCAGAACTGGACGTCGGCCTACTTCCAGGACGAGGCCGCCGCCTACGCCCAGGAACTCCTGTACTCCTGCGACGCGCTGCTCATGGGCCGCAGGACGTTCGACGGCTTCTCCCAGGCATGGCCGGCCATGGAGGAGGCGACCGGGGAGTTCGGCGTCCGGATGAACACCTACCCCCACTACGTCGTGTCCGACTCGCTGCGGAAGCCGGGCTGGGGCGACACCACGGCCATCCGGCGGGCGGACGCCGTCGCGGAGATCACCAAGCTGAAGGAGCGGGACGGCCGGAACATCCTCCAGTACGGCTTCGGTCCGGTGTCCCGGACGCTCGTGGAGCACGGGCTGCTCGACGAGCTGCGCCTGTGGATCCACCCGGTGCTCGTCGGCGAAGACGACCCGGAGGGGATGCTCGGCCTCCGGGACTTCTCGGCGTCGTTCGAGCTGGCCGACACCAGGACGTTCAAGACCGGCGTCATCATCGCCACCTACCGGCCAGTCGCGAAGTAGCCGTACCGCGGGCACGCGGCGGCCGGGCGGCTCCGGTGGGGGGCGTGCCCGGCCTTCGCCCGTCCGGCGGGCCGGACGGCGGTCAGCGGAGGCTGTCCAGGATGTCGTGGAGCATGGCGAGGGTGCGGGTCGGCGGCTCGGCCTGGACGCCGAGGCGGTTCAGGACGTCCCGGTACCGGATGATGTCGGAGGCCCGGTCGGGATAGAGCGCGCCGGTGAGCTGCTCCAGGTAGACGACGTCGGGCAGGTCGGGCTCGGCGAACCGCAGCAGCGTCATCGGGCCGCCCTCGGCCGCGTGGCCGCCGACGGAGAACGGCAGGACCTGGAGCGTGATGTTCGGCCGGCCCGCCATCTCGATGAGGTACCGGATCTGCGCGCGCATCGTCTCGGCGCCGCCGACCACGCGGCGCAGCGCCGCCTCGTCGAGGATCGCCCACAGCTTCAGCGGGTCGGGGCGGTCGAACACGCGGCGCCGCCGCATCCGCAGCTCGACCCGCCGTTCGACCTCGTCCCCGGACGCATCCGGGTGCCTGACCGCGATCAGGGCGCGGGCGTAGTCGGCGGTCTGCAGGAGCTCCGGGACCTCCTGCACCTCGTACACGCGGACGACCACGGCCCCCTGCTCCAGCCCCAGGTAGGGCTCGAACCAGCCGGGCACCACGTCGCCGTACTCCTGCCACCAGCCCGGGACGTTCGCGTACTCGGCCAGTTCCAGCAGCGGCTCGCGGCGCTCCGGGTCGGTCACGCCGTAGAGGGTCAGCAGGTCGGCGACGTCGCGCTCCTTGAAGCCGACGCGGCCCAGCTCCATCCGGCTGATCTTGGAGTGCGAGGCCCGGATCTCGTATCCGGCGGCCTCGATGGAGATCCCGGCGGCCTCGCGGAAGCGGCGCAGCTGCGCGCCGACCAGCATCCGCAGCACCGTCGGGCCGGCGGTCCGGTACTCCTGCGCGGGGGCGACCGGGGCCGCCTCGTCCGGAGGCTCGCCCGCGCTCACGACCCGCACCCCACGGCACCAGTCACCGGATCTGCCACGGAACGCCTCCTCCGACGCGCAAGAACCTTTCCACCCAGAGAAGTTACTCGTAAGTTCCCCACTTGCCCACCGGGGCAGGATGTCAAGTTTGTGGCGATTCGGGCGGGTATGTTGCGCTTCCGCCACCGGCGCCCTCCCGACCTGGAACGATACGCGTCTCGGAAAAAATCTGGAAGAAGTCGGAAGGAATGTCGATCCGGTCACTCCTTCTTCGACGCGTCAGCGAGGCCGGAGGGACCGGCCCGCGAACACAGGGAGACGACGATGCGGTTCCTGATGATGACGACGGACACCGGCGAGCAGGGTCCGCCCGACGAGAAGCTGCAGATGGAGATGGGCCAGTTCATCGAGGAGATGTCCAAGGCCGGGGTGCTGCTGGCCACCGGCGGGCTGGAGCCGGGCGGCACCCGCATCAGCTCGTCCGGCGGCAAGGTCACCGTGACCGACGGCCCGTTCACCGAGGCCAAGGAGGCCGTCGTCGGCTTCGCGCTGATCGAGACGCGCAGCCGCGAGGAGGCGATCGAGCTGTCCAAGCGGTTCTGGCAGATCGTCGGGGACGGCGCGGGCGTCATCAAGCAGGTCTTCGGCCCCGAGGACCCCATGCCGGGGGCCTGAGGGCCGGACTTGCGCGGCGGCCGGTGCGGGTGCTCTCATCGGCAGCGTGGGGGCCTCGGACGTGCACGCGAGCATCGATGCTGTGTGGCGGCTGGAGGCCGCCCGGATCATCGCCGGTCTCGCCCGGATGGTGAACGACATCGGGCTCGCCGAGGAACTCGCGCAGGACGCGCTGGTCGCCGCGCTCGAACAGTGGCCTGAGTCGGGCGTCCCGGACAACCCGGGCGCCTGGCTCATGGCCGTCGGCAAGCGCCGCGCCATCGACCGGATCCGCCGCCAGCGCCGCTATGAGGACAAGCTGGCGGAGATCGGGCGCGACACCGAGTCGCAGGCCCCGCCGGAGATCGACGTCCCCGACGACGAGCACATCGAGGACGACGTCCTCCGCCTGGTGTTCACCGCCTGCCACCCCGTCCTGTCCACGCAGGCCAGGGTCGCGCTGACACTGCGGATGCTCGGCGGGCTCACCACCGACGAGATCGCGCGGGCGTTCCTCACGTCCGAGCCGACCGTCGCGCAGCGGATCGTCCGCGCCAAGCGGACCCTGTCGGACGCGGGCGTCCCGTTCGAGGTCCCCGAGGGCCCGGACCGCGCCGCCCGGCTGTCCTCGGTGCTGGAGGTCCTCTACCTGATCTTCAACGAGGGCTACACGGCGACGTCCGGCGACGACTGGGTGCGGACGGACCTGTGCCAGGAGGCGCTGCGGCTCGGCCGGATCCTCGCCGGGCTCGCCCCCGAGGAGCCCGAGGTGCACGGGCTCGTCGCGCTGATGGAGATCCAGGCGTCCCGCACCAGGGCCCGCACCGGCCCGTCCGGCGAGCCCGTCCCGATCCTCGACCAGGACCGCGGCCGCTGGGACCGCCTCCTCGTCCACCGCGGCTTCGCCGCCCTGCTCCGCGCGAAGGCCATCGGCGAGCCGCCCGGCCCGTACGTCCTGCAGGCCGCGATCGCCGCCTGCCACGCGCAGGCGCCCGCGCCCGAGGACACCGACTGGACGCAGATCGCCTCCCTGTACGGGATCCTCGCGAGCGTCGCCCCGTCCCCCGTCGTGGAGCTGAACCGCGCGGTGGCGGTCGGCATGGCGCACGGCCCGGCCGAGGGCCTCGCCGTCGCCGACGAGCTCGCCGACGAGCCGTCCCTGCGCGGCTACCATCTGCTGCCGAGCGTGCGGGGCGACCTGCTCGCCCGGCTCGGCCGCGCGGCCGAGGCCCGCGCGCAGTTCGAACGCGCCGCGGAGCTCACCCGCAACGCCGCCGAGCGCAAGATCCTGCTGGACCGCGCCGCCAGGGCCGGAGAGGGAGAGGGGAACCGGTGATCGCTCGTTCGGACGTCGACGCCGCCGCGGCGCGCGTCGCGGGCCATGTCCGCAGGACGCCGCTGCTGGAGGTCGATCCGGCGCCGCTCGCGCCGGCCGCCCGGATGTGGCTGAAGCTCGAACTGACGCAGCACACCGGGTCGTTCAAGCCGCGCGGCGCGTTCAACCACGTCCTGGCCGCGCGGGAGGCGGGACGGCTCCCCGCGTCCGGGATCGTCGCGGCCTCCGGGGGGAACGCGGGTCTCGCCTTCGCGTACGCGGCGGCGCGGGCCGGGGTCCCCGCCGAGGTGTTCGTGCCCGAGACGGCGCCCGCGGTGAAGGTCGCCCGGCTCCGCGCGCTCGGCGCGGCCGTCACCCAGGTCGGCACCCGGTACGCGCAGGCGCAGGAGGCCGCGGCCAAGCGCGCCGCGGACACCGGCGCGCTGTCCTGCCACGCCTACGACCTGCCGGAGGTGTGCGCCGGGCAGGGCACGCTCGGGCTGGAGATCCTGGAGCAGACCGGCGGCGAGGTCGACACCGTGCTGCTCGCGGTCGGCGGCGGCGGGCTGATGGCGGGCGTCGCCACCGCCCTGGAAGGCCGCGCCCGCGTCGTCGGCGTCGAGCCCGAGCGCATCCCCACCCTCGAACGCGCCCTGCACGCGGGGCGCCCGGTCGCCGTGGACGTCTCCGGGATCGCCGCCGACTCCCTCGGCGCCACCCGGCTCGGCGACATCGCGTTCTCGGTCGCGTCCCGGACGAGGGTGCGGCCCGTCCTCGTCTCCGAGGAGGCGATCGTCGCGGCGCGCCGCCTCGTCTGGGACGAGTACCGGCTGGTCGTCGAGCACGGGACCGCCACCGCCGTCGCCGCGCTGCGCACCGGCGCCTACCGTCCCGCGCCCGGCGAACGCGTGGTGGTCGTCCTGTGCGGGGCGAACACCGACCCGTCCGACCTGGTCTGACCCGTCCGGCCCGGGAGGCCGGTCAGCCGAGCAGGTCGGCGAGGGTCTCCCGGCGGGACGGGTGGCGCAGCTTGTGCATGCCCTTCGACTCGATCTGCCGGATGCGCTCGCGCGTCACCCCGTAGACCTTGCCGACCTCTTCGAGCGTCTTGGGCTCGCCGCCGGCCAGGCCGAACCGCATCGAGATCACGCCCGCCTCCCGCTCGGTGAGCGTCTCCAGGACCGCGTCGAGGCGCCCGCGCAGCATCGAGGACGCGACGACGTCGGCGGGGTCGCCGCCGTCCGGGTCCTCGATGACGTCGCCGAGCTCGCCGTCGCCGTCCTCGCCGAGCGGGGTGTGCAGGGACAGCGGCTCGCGGGCCTGCCGCCGCAGCCACTCCACCTTCTCGGGCGTGACGTCCAGCTCGACGGCCAGCTCCCGCGACGTCGGCTCGCGGCCGAGGTCCTGCGCCATCCGCCGCCGGACCCGCGTCATCCGGTTGAGGACCTCGACGACGTGGACGGGGATGCGGATCGTGCGGCTCTGGTCGGCGAGCGCGCGGCTGATCGCCTGCTTGATCCACCAGACGGCGTAGGTGGAGAACTTCAGGCCGCGGCGGTACTCGAACTTCTCCACGGCCCGGATGAGCCCGAGGTTGCCCTCCTGGACGAGGTCGGTCAGCGGGAGGCCATGGCCCATGTAGCGCTTGGCGAGGGAGACGACGAGGCGGAGGTTGGCCTCGACCATGTGCTCCTTGGCGCGGCTCCCGTCGGCGGCGATCCATTCGAGGTCGGCGCGGTCCTGGAGGCTGAGCTCGTCGCCGAGCCGTTCGAGGCGCTCGCGGGCGAAGAGCCCGGCCTCGATGCGCTTGGCCAGCTCGACCTCCTGCTCGGCGGTGAGCAGCGCGGTGCGCCCGATGCGGGAGAGGTAGTCCTTCATCGGGTCGACGAGGTTCACGGTGGCGCGGTTGGACGCGCTCCGAGCGTGGCTGGCGTTCAGGATGGTGTCCTTTGCTCGTCCAGCTGGTGCTCGACCAGGTTTCTGCCCGGGTGCATCCCCGGCCGGGAGGGAACGGCTCACGCGATCTCGGTACCCGGCCGCACGGCGGCATAATCCCTCGCGGCCGCCACCTGTCGGCCACCCAGTCGACCACTGCGGCGGGCGCCCTCCTCCGGAGGGCGCCCGCTCCGGCTACGCCTGGAGGACCAGCAGGAGGTCACCCGCCTGGACGGGGGTCGTCTCCGGCACGGCGAGCCGGGCCACGGTCCCGGCGATCGGGGCGGTGATCGCGGCCTCCATCTTCATCGCCTCGATGGTGGCGACGACGTCGCCGGCCGCGACCTGGTCGCCCTTGGCCGCGCGCAGGGTCACCGAGCCGTCGAAGGGCGCGGCGACGTGGCCGGGCTCGCCGGGGTCGGCGCGCTCGACCGGCGGCGCGTCGGACACGACGGACTTGTCGCGGACGGAGAGCGTCCGTAGCTGCCCGTTCACCGTGCAGATGACCTGCCGGACGCCCGCCTCGTCGATGTCGCCGACCGCCTCCAGCCCGGCCAGGACGCGCACGCCGGGTTCGAGGTCGAACGCGACCTCGTGCCCCGCGCGGAGCCCGTAGAGGAACGGGCCGGTGGGCAGGACGGACAGGTCGCCGTAGGCCGCGCGCATCTCCCGGTAGTCCTTGGCCGGGCCGGGGAAGAGGAGCCGGTCCAGGGTGTCGCGGACTTCGGGTCCGGCCAGGGCCTTCTCCTCCGCGCCGGTGAGTTCGGCGCGTACACCACGCACTTGCCGGGGGGCCTGGGGGGTCGACCCCCCAGAATGAGACGTCGTGTACTGGCGTCCGGCCAGGGCCTTGGTGCGGAACGGCTCGGGCCAGCCGCCGGGCGGGTCGCCCAGCTCGCCGTTCAGGAACCCGATGACGCTGTCGGGGATGTCGTAGCGGTCGGGATTGGCGGCGAAGTCGTCCGGGTCGGCGCCCGCGGCGACCAGGTGCAGCGCCAGGTCGCCGACGACCTTGCTGGACGGGGTGACCTTCACCAGGCGCCCGAGGATCTTGTCGGCCGCCGCGTACAGCCGCTCGATCTCCTCGAAGCGGTCGCCGAGCCCGAGCGCCACGGCCTGCTGCCGCAGGTTGGACAGCTGGCCGCCCGGGATCTCGTGCTCGTAGACGCGCCCGGTCGGCGACGGGAGGCCCATCTCGAACGGCGCGTAGAGCTTCCGGACGGCCTCCCAGTACGGCTCCATGACGGTCAGCGCGTCCAGGTCGATCCCGGTGGCGTGGTCGGTGAAGTCGGTGGCGGCCACGATCGCCTGGAGCGGCGGCTGGCTGGTCGTGCCCGAGAGCGGGGCCGCGGCCCCGTCGACGGCGTCGACACCCGCCTCGATGGCGGCGATGTAGGTGCCGATCTGGCCGCCGGCGGTGTCGTGGGTGTGCAGGTGGACGGGCAGGTCGAAACGCTCGCGGAGGGCCGCGACCAGCGTGCGGGCGGCGGGGGCGCGGAGCAGGCCGGCCATGTCCTTGATGCACAGGATGTGCACCCCGGCCTCCACGAGCTGCTCTGCGAGGCGCAGGTAGTAGTCGAGGGTGTAGAGCCCCTCGTCCGGGGACGACAGGTCGCCGGTGTAGCAGAGGGTTCCCTCTACGAGCGCGTGGGTCTGGAGCGCGGCGTCGATGGCGGGACGCATGCACTCCACATCGTTCAGGGCGTCGAACACACGGAAGATGTCGACTCCCGTACTGGCCGCTTCGCGGATGAACGCGCGGGCCACCGAATCGGGGTACGGCGTGTATCCGACGGTGTTGCGGCCCCGCAGGAGCATCTGGATGCACAGGTTCGGGGCGGCCTCACGGATCGCGGCCAGCCTGTCCCAAGGCGATTCGCCCAGGAAGCGGAGCGCGACGTCGTAGGTGGCCCCGCCCCACGCCTCCAGGGAGAGCAGCTGCGGTGTCATGCGGGCGAGGTAGGGCGCGGCGGACAGCAGGTCGTACGTGCGTACTCGCGTGGCCAGGAGCGACTGGTGCGCGTCCCGGAACGTGGTGTCGGTGACGGCCAGGGCGCTCTGGTTCCGCAGCTGCTCGGCGAACGCGCGCGCGCCGAGAGCCATCAGCCGGTCACGGGAGCCCTCTGGGAACGGGCCGTGGGCGTCGAGCGGCGGAAGCTTCGTCGCGGGGTCCAGGTCGGTGGGCGCGTCACCGTGCGGCTTGTTGACGGTGACGTCCGCCAGGTACCGGACGAGCCGCGTCGCGCGGTCGCCGCTGGAACGGGCCGTGAGCAGCTCGGGGTGCTCGGCGATGTAGGCGGTCGTGACGCCGCCCGTGCGGAAGTCCGGCTCGTCGAGCAGCGCCCGCAGGAACGGGATGTTGGACGCGACGCCCCGGATGCGGAACTCGGCGACGGCCCGGCGCGCCCGCCGCACCGCCTCCTCGAACGTCCGGCCGCGGCAGGTCAGCTTGACCAGCAGCGAGTCGAAGTGGGGGCTGACGATCGCGCCGCCGTAGGCCGTGCCGGTGTCCAGCCGGACGCCCGCGCCGCCCGGCGACCGGTACGCCGAGATCTTGCCGGTGTCGGGGCGGAAGTCGTTGGCGGGGTCCTCGGTGGTGATGCGGCACTGCACGGCGAAGCCGCTGACCGTCACCTCCTCCTGGACGATGCCGAGGTCGGCGAGCGTCTCGCCGCCCGCGATGCGCAGCTGGCTCTGCACCAGGTCGATGCCGGTGACCTCCTCGGTCACGGTGTGCTCGACCTGGATCCGCGGGTTCATCTCGATGAAGACGTGCTCGCCCCGGTCGTTCACCAGGAACTCGACGGTGCCCGCGTTCTCGTAGCCGACCTCTTGCGCGAACTTGACCGCGTCCTCGCAGAGCCGCCGCGTGACCTCCGCGTCCAGGTTCGGCGCGGGCGCGATCTCCACGACCTTCTGGTGGCGGCGCTGCACCGAGCAGTCGCGCTCGCGCAGGTGGACGACGCTCCCGGCGCCGTCGGCGAGGACCTGAACCTCGATGTGGCGGGGCCGGTCCACCGCCTGCTCCAGGAACACCGCCGGGTCGCCGAACGCGCTCTGCGCCTCGCGGCGCGCCGCGTCCACGGCGGCCTCCAGCTCCGCCCGGTCGTCGACGCGGCGCAGCCCGCGCCCGCCGCCGCCGGCCGCGGCCTTCACGAACAGCGGGAACCCGATCTCGTCGGCCGCCGCGAGCTCCGCGCCGGGCTCGGGCGTCGCCGAGCGCGGCACCGGCAGGCCCGCGCGCCGCGCCGCCGCGACCGCCTCGATCTTGTTGCCGGCCAGGCTCAGCACGGACGACGGCGGCCCGACGAACTTGATCCCGTTGCGCTCGCACGCCTCGGCCAGCTCGGGGCTCTCCGACAGGAACCCGTAGCCGGGGTAGACGGCGTCGGCGCCGACGCGCAGCGCGGTCTCCACGATGCCGTCCACGTCCAGGTAGGCCCGGACGGGGTGGCCGCGCTCACCGATCTCGTACGCCTCGTCCGCCTTCTGCCGGTGCAGCGAGAGCCGGTCCTCGTGCGCGTACACGGCGACGCTGGCGATGCCCAGCTCATAGGCGGCGCGGAGCGCGCGCACGGCGATCTCACCGCGGTTGGCGACGAGCAGCTTTCTGATCACGTATCTCTCCCAGGAGACGGCTTCGGGCGCGTCCGCCCGCATCCGATGGCCTCCCGGGCTCGGCGCTGAGCCTCGGCGGTGAGCGGTACCTGGTCGGCGGGCGAACCGAATCTTCGGATACCTACCCAGTTGAGCGGCCGGACGAGCCCCCTGGACCGCCCCTAAGTTGTGAACAATGTGACAGAACACGCCTTGTGGTGAAAATGGGCCGTTATTCTCCACGCCTCGGTGTTCGTCGGTCCCCCTCGTTAGGCTGTGCCGCCCAATTGGGTGTGCCAGAGGGGGAGAATGTGCGGCTGCCGGAGCATCTGGAACTTCTCGTGTCCGACGAGCCCGTCATGGACCTGTACGCGCACGGCCCGTGGCGCGTACCGGACGGGCTGTACGACGAGATCCGCGGCCGCATCGACGCCTTCGTGGCGGATCCGCGCTGCGCCCCGCTGACCACCGGCCAGCACGGCATGATGAAGAACCCGGCGCCGCTGATCGCCGCCGAGCTGATCAGCGTGCTCGCCTACCTGCCGGGCGCCGGCGCCGTCTACTCCGGGCCCTTCACGAAGCTGTACCACGAGCTGTTCGGCCGCTTCATGAGCACGCCGCTCGACCCGAAGAAGCTGGGCTCCTGGAGCGGCCTCGCCGGGGAGTTCCGGCCGTTCGAATGGCTGGAGGACTGCCGCGACCAGGAGCTGGCGCTCACCCTGGCGCGCGAGTCGCTCGGCGTCTTCGAGGGCCTGGAGCCCTTCGAGCGCCGCCGCCAGGCCATCGCCGAGCTGTACGGCGACCCGCCGGACGGCGACTGGCTCGGCCTCTCGGCGGAGCGCCGGCGCGACCTGTGGACGGCCAAGGCCGACGACGGCGTCCTCGACGCCCTGCCCGAGTTGCACGGGCCCATCGGCTACCTGGAATGGGTGTGCTCCGGCCTCCTGCCCGTCCACGAGCACCTGCGCGAGATCGCCCCGCACGGTGAGGACGCCGACCAGCTCCTCGTCCACCTGCTGCTGCAGGCCGGGAAGAGCCAGGTCCCCGCCGAACTGGCCGTCGTCCTCACCGAGGACCGGTACGCCGAGCTGCTCGGGCGCTTCGAGGACAGGCGCGGCTCGTTCAAGGCGGACGCGTGGTCGGTGGACGAGTGGGCGTGGCTCGCGCGGGGCCTCGGCGCCGGAGCGATCGACGTCTGCCGCGGCTGGCTCGACATGGCGGTCCGCTTCACCGCGGCCGTCCAGGGACTGCCCGGCGTGCCGGCCAGGCCCGACCCCGTGTGGGTCCCGGTCGCCGGGTTCGAGGAGGACGTCCGCCGCCTGTTCACCCCCCGGCGCCGGATCGTCAACCCGCTCGCCGCAGGCCTCGGCACGGGCCTCAGCACGGGCGGGTCCCGGCCGCGCGGCGGCGCCCGCACCCGCGTGAAGGTGGAGACCGACCTCGTCGGCCAGCCGGAGGTCGTCGCCGCGCTGGAGGAGATCGCGAGCGGGCCGGGGCCGGTCCGGCTGATGATCGTCGGCCCGGACGGCACCGGCAAGCGCGACGCCGCCCAGGAGATCGTCCGGCTCGTCCAGCGGCACGGCCTCGCCGACCCGCCGCTGTGGCTGGCCGGCGACTTCTTCGCCGCCAAGGAGGTCTCCGCCGCCACGGTGCACCTCCACAACGACGCGCGGGACAGCGCCGGGGTGCGGCTCATGGTCATCGACGGCCTCGACGACATGTCGAAGGACGACCGCAGCGGCGAGGCCATCCTCGAACAGCTGCACCGGGCACTCGACGTCCACGACGACCTCCACGTCGTCGCGCTGTGCGAACCGGGAGGCGACGACCGGATCCGGGAGGTCAACCCCGGGCTCGCCCTGCGGTTCCAGGTCGCCCGCACGCGCCCGTTCACCGCGGAGGGCTACGCGGAGCTGTTCAACCGGGCCGTCCAGCAGCGCGGGGCGCGCGCGCACAAGCGCGCCCTGACCGCCGCGGGCCAGCTTCTCGTGGGCACGCCGCCCGTCCGCAACCTGCGGAACGCCCGCCTCGCGCAGCGGCTCGCCGACATCGTCGTGGAGTCCGTCCGCGAACGGACGGAACCCGGCGAGGAACTCGTCGTCAAGCGGCCCGACGTCCCCGCCTCGTTCGACTCCCCCGGCGCCGACCCGATGGCGGAACTCGAAGCGCTCACCGGCCTCGGCTCCGTCAAGCAGGAGATCGAGCTCCTCGTCGCCGGCGCGAAGGCCACGAAGATGCGGCGGGACGCCGGGGTGCCCGTCCCCGCCC
>NZ_SMKB01000226.1:0-11440 GCF_004348575.1 Actinomadura sp. 7K534 | reverse complement strand
GGACCCGGAGGACCGCGCGCCCGGTGCCGCGCCCGGTGCCGCGCCCGGCCCGGCGGCGCCCCGGCAGGACACCCGCCGCCCCGCGCCCGGCAGCCAGCGCCAGCGCCGCAAGGCGTCCGGCCCCGGCCGCCGCCGCTGAGCCGCACTGATACGTGTTCTAGTGCGCTGACTCCCCAGTCCCACCGCCCTCGTCGACTTGCGGCGTGTTGTTGTCATGTGGCTTGCCATGACAACAACACGCCGCAAGTCGTCGGGGCTCGGGCGGACGGGGCCGATCTTCCTAACTAGAACCTGTTGCAGTTTGGCCGGGGCGCGCTTAGGGTCGGGGGTGTGCGGACACGAGTCACCGAACTATTCGGCATCGAGTACCCGATCTTCGCGTTCAGTCACTGCCGCGACGTCGTCGCCGCGGTGAGCCGCGCAGGCGGCATGGGCGTCCTCGGCGCCCTCCACTTCAGCCCCGAGGAGCTTGAGCTGGAGCTCAAGTGGATCGACGAGAACGTCGGCGGCAAGCCCTACGGTGTGGACACGGTGATGCCCGCCAAGTACGAGGGCGGCGACCTGGGCGACGCGGAGGAGCTGCTCGGCAAGCTGCAGGGCATGATCCCCGCCGAGAACCGCCGGTTCCTGGAGGACCTCCTCGCCGAGCACGGCGTCGAGCCGTCCACCGACAGCGCGGGCAAGGCGCTGCTGGGCTGGACGGACCAGACCGCCCGCCCGCAGGTCGAGGTGGCGCTCCGGCACCCGATCGCGCTGCTGGCCAACGCGCTCGGCCCGCCCCCGGCCGACATCGTGGAGGAGGCCCACAGGCACGGCGTCAAGGTCGCCGGGCTGGCCTCCAACGCCCGGCACGCCCGCAAGCAGGTCGAGGTGGGCGTCGACATCATCGTCGCGCAGGGCACCGAGGCGGGCGGCCACACCGGCGACGTCGCCACGATGGTGCTGATCCCCGAGGTCGTGGACGCCGTCGGCGAGGACACGATCGTGCTGGCGGCGGGCGGCATCGGGCGCGGCCGGCAGATGGCGGCGGGCATGGCCCTCGGCGCGGACGGCGTGTGGACCGGTTCCATCTGGCTGACCGTGGACGAGGCCGACACCCCCGAGCGCGCCCTTCCGAAGCTGCTGGACGCGACGTCCCGCGACACCGTGCGGTCCCGCGCCTGGACGGGCAAGCCCGCCCGCTTCCTCAGGTCCGCGTGGACGGAGGCGTGGGAGGGCGAGAAGTCGCCCGGCTACCTGCCGATGCCCCTGCAGTTCATGCTGATCGCGGACGCCCTGCCGCGCATCCAGCGCTCCGGGGACGGCGAGCTCGTCACCTTCCCGGTCGGCCAGATCGTCGGGTCGATGAACCAGGTCAAGCCCGCCGCCCAGGTGGTCTACGACCTGATCGAGGAGTACGTCGAGGCCATCGAGCGCCTCAACGCCATCACCGAGGCGGACTGACGCCTCACCGCCCCCGTCCAATCCACCGGACCCCGCCGCCGCGCCCCTCCCCCTCGGCGCGGCGGCTTTCCGGTGTCCGGACGCGTCAGGGCCGGATCAGAAGCGGGTCATCCAGGACAGGGCGCGCGCCAGGACGTAGTACACGACCCCGGCGAGGGCCCAGTTGATGTAGAGCTGCTCTTCCGGGTCCTGGCGCGTGAAGACGTCGTGGAACGGGGTCGCCAGCCAGCGGCCCGCGTCGAGGACGGCGTCCACCAGGACGTTGCCCGGGTTGGCGTCACCCCAGGTCAGCAGAATCCCGAGCGCGAGGATCGCGGCGGCGGCCCAGCCGGCCGCCATGATCATCATGCTGACCGGGTTGGGCCTGCTGCGCATCCACCGGCGGGGCTTCCGCTCGACGACGACGGTCCGGGCGCTGTCATCGGCCGGCGGGGTCTGCGTCCTCCGGGGCCAGAGGCGCCGCCGGGGCGCCTTCTCCTCCGCTGTCTCGTGCCGCCTGCGTCCTAGGTGCAAGGCCATGGCCTGCTCCGTCCTTCCGTGACTCGCTTGGGCACAGCGATGCCACGGAGGCGGCCCGGAAAACGCGTCCCCCGGTTTCGGACAGACCGTTATTGGCCCTTGTAGACGGCGGGCCGCTTCTCCTTGAAGGCGCGCGAGCCCTCCTTGGCGTCCTCGGAGCCGATGACCGGCCAGCCGAGCTCGTCGGAGATCTTCAGGGCGTCCTCTTCGGAGAGGTGCTCGGTCTCGCGGTGCGTGCGCAGGATGGCCTGGACGGCGACCGGGGCGTTCTCGGCGATCTGGCCGGCCAGCTCGCGGGCGGCTTCGAGCGCGGTGCCGTCCGGTACGACCTTGTTGATCAGGCCCATCGCGAGGGCCTCCTGCGGCGTCACCGAGCGGGCGGTGAGCAGGATGTCCATCGCGTTCGCGTAGCCGATCTGGCGGGTGAGCCGGATCGCGGAGCCGCCCATGGGGAACAGCCCGCGCTTCGCCTCGAACAGGCCGAGCGTCGCGCCCTCGGCGACGACGCGCAGGTCGGTGCCCACGAGGAGCTCGGTGCCGCCGGCGACGGCGTACCCCTCGATGGCGCAGATGATCGGCTTGGTCGGGCGGGTGTCGCGCAGGAGCCCCTTCCAGTGGAAGTCGGGGATCTGCGCCATGCGCTCCTGGACGCGGGGGTCGGACGGCGTCTGCCCCATGGCCTTCAGGTCGGCGCCCGCGCAGAACGTCCCCTCGGCTCCCGTGAGGATGCCGACGCGGACCTCGGGGGTCTCGGAGATGTAGGCCCAGGCGTCCGCCAGACCCACCAGCATCGACGAGCTGAGCGCGTTGCGCGCCTCGGGCCGGTTCATCGTGACGATGACGACGTGACCGTCGCGCTCGACGTCGCAGTGCTCGGTGCTGATCGGCAGCCGTTCCGCCATGGTTCCTCCAGCTCAGATGTCAAACGAGAACAGATTCTAGTTAAGCCCTCGCCCTACCGGTAGGGCTTGATTAGCAAAACGAGAACGTGATCTACTTTGGGCGCCGGGGCGTCGTCTGTGACGGCGCTCACCGTGCTCACGTAGGGAGATCCGATGGGGTCATTGGGCTTTTGGCGGCTGGCGCAGGCCGATCCCGAGTGGGTCGCGGCCGTTGATCCGGATGGGACGCAGTACACCGCGGGGGACCTGCTCGCCCGCTCCAACAGGCTCGTCCACGGCCTCCGCGCGCTCGGGTTGAAGAACGGCGACGGCATCTGCGGCCTCGTCCCGAACGGCGTCGAGGGGCTCGTCCTGTATCTGGCCGCGCTGCAGGCCGGCTGGTACTACACGCCGATCAACTGGCACCTGACGGGCCCGGAGATCGGCTACATCGTCGCCGACGCCGAGGCGAAGGCGTTCATCGTCCACGAGCGGTACGCCGCCGAGGGCGTCCGGGCCGGCGAGGAGATCGAGCCGCACCGGCGGTTCGCCATCGGGGACGTCGCCGGGTTCCGCCCGTACGGCGAGCTGGTCGAGGGGCAGCCCGACACGCTGCCGGACGGCCGCACCAACGGCGCGACGATGCACTACACGTCCGGGACGACCGGCCGCCCGAAGGGCGTCAAGCGGGCGCTGATGGGCATCGACCCCGACGACAGCGCCGAGCTGATGACGTTCCTGCTGGGCCTCTTCGGCATCCCGCCGGGGCGTCCCGCGGGGGGCGAGCACCAGGCCCATCTGATCACCTCGCCGAACTACCACACGGCCGTCACCCAGTTCGGCGGCACCGCCCTGCACATGGGCCACACGGTCGTGTACATGGACAAGTGGGACGCCGAAGACACCCTGAGAATGATCCAGGAACACGGCGTGAGCAATACCCACATGGTCCCGACGCACTTCAAGCGGCTGCTCGCCCTGCCCGAGGACGTCCGGTCCCGGTACGACGTGTCGAGCATGAAGTGGGCCATCCACGCGGCCGCGCCGTGCCCGGTGCCGATCAAGCAGCAGATGCTCGAATGGTGGGGCGACTGCATCTGGGAGTACTACGCGGCGACCGAGGGCGGCGGGACGATCGCGAGCCCGGCCGACTGGCGCGCCCACCCGGGGACGGTCGGCAACGCGTGGCCGATCAGCGAGCTGCTCATCGTCGACGACGACGGCAACCCGGTCCCGACGGGCGCGCACGGCACGATCTACATGAAGATGGCCGGCGTCGAGTTCGAGTACAAGGGCGACAAGGAGAAGACGGAGAAGAACCGCCTCAAGGACTTCTTCACCGTCGGCGACATCGGCTACCTCACCGAGGACGGGTTCCTGTTCCTGTCCGACCGCAAGGCCGACATGATCATCTCGGGCGGGGCGAACATCTACCCGGCCGAGATCGAGAACGAGATCATCCTGCACCCGAAGGTCGCGGACGTCGCCGTGTTCGGCATCCCCGACGAGGAGTGGGGCGAGCAGATCAAGGCCGTCGTGGAGCCCGCCGAGGGCACCGAGCCCGGCGACGAGCTGACCGCCGAGATCCTCGCGTCGCTGGAGGGCCGGCTCGCCAAGATGAAGTGGCCGAGGTCGATCGACTACATCGAGACGATGCCCCGCGAGCCGAACGGCAAGCTGCTCAAGCGCAAGCTCAGGGACCCGTACTGGAAGGACCGCGAGAGTGCCATCTGAAGCAGCCGAGCCGAACCACCTGGTCGCGTTCCCGGGCGGCTACACCCGCTCGGTGGGCCCGGTCATCGGGCGCTTCCTGAGCGAGCTGCGCGACGGCCGGATGGTCGGCGTCCGCACGGCGGGCGGCAGGGTGCTCGTCCCGCCGGCGGAGTGCGACCCCGAGACCGGGGAGGACGTCACCGGCGAGTTCGTCGAGGTCGGCCCCGCCGGGACGGTGACGACGTGGTCGTGGGTGCCGCGGCCCGCCAAGGAGCACCCGTTCGACCGGCCGTTCGCGTGGGCGCTGATCCGCCCGGACGGCGCCGACACCGCGCTGCTGCACGCGCTCGACCTCGGCGTGTTCGAGGAGGGCGCGAAGCCGCCGAAGGTCCTGAAGACCGGAATGCGGGTGCGGCCGAAGTATCGCGCCGAGCGGACCGGGACGATCGGCGACATCGAGTGCTTCCTGCCCGAGGTCACCATGATCAACCCGCAGGCGGCGCTGGAGTACCGGCTGAAGGGCGGGCGGGCGCTCGGCCGGTTCCTGGAGGGCATCTCCGAGGGCCGGATCCTCGGCCACCGCTGCCCGGTGTGCGAGAAGGTCATCGTCCCGATGAAGGGGTTCTGCACGCGCGACGGCGTCCCCACCACCGAGGAGGTGGAGCTGCCCGACACCGGCACCGTCACCACCTTCGCGGTCAACAACATCCCCGACCCGCGCGCGCCCGAGGTGCCGTTCGTGTCCGGCTACGTCCTGCTGGACGGCGCCGGCCTGACGATGCTGACGCTCGTCGCGGGCATCCCGGCCGACCAGGTGCGGATGGGCATGCGGGTGCGGGCGGCGTGGCGGCCCCGCGAGGAGTGGGACAGGTCGATGGCCAACATCAAGTGGTTCGAGCCCATCGACGAGCCCGACGTCCCCTTCGAAGAGATCAAGGACTACATGTGATGCGTCCTGTTGCAGTGGTCGCGTTCGTGCAGACCGAGCACAGCGCGGAGGACCAGGGGATCGCGGAGACCGAGATGGTCCTGCCGGTGATCACCGAGATCAAGGAGCGGACCGGGCTGTCCCGCTTCGGCTTCACCTGCTCGGGGTCGTGCGACTACCTGCAGGGCGCGCCGTTCGCGTTCGTGTCCGCGCTCGACACGCTGGGCGCGTGGCCGCCGATCTCCGAGAGCCACGTCGAGATGGACGGCGCCTGGGCGCTCTACGAGGCGTGGGTGAAGCTCCAGATCGGCGAGATCGACACCGCGCTGGTGTACGGGTTCGGCAAGTCGTCCCAGGGCGACCTCCGCGCGATCATGTCCCAGCAGCTCGACCCGTACCACCTGGCGCCGCTCGGCGTCGACCAGGTGTCGATGGCCGCCATGCAGGCCCGCGCGTACATGGAGAAGGCGGGCGTGAAGGAGGACGACCTGCGGGCGGTCGCGGCGCGCTCGCGGGAGGCCGGCCGCGGCAACCCGTTCGCGCTGCATCTGCCGGACCCCGCGGAGTCCGCCGCCGAGCAGGAGTACGACGTGGCGCCGCTGCACGGCTACGACGTCGCGCCCGTGACCGACGGGGCCGCCGCGATCGTCCTGGCGGCCGGGGATAAGGCGCGGGAGCTGTGCGAGCGGCCCGCGTGGATCACCGGAATCGACCACCGCACCGAGCCGCACTCGCTCGGCGTCCGCGACCTGACCCGGTCGGAGGCCGCCCGGGTCGCGGGCGAGAAGGCCGGCGCGACCGGGATCGAGGTCGCGGAGCTGCACGCGCAGTTCAGCCACGAGGAGCTGATCCTGCGCGAGGCGCTCGGCCTGGGCGACGGCGTGACGATCAACCCGTCCGGCGGGGCGCTGTCGGCGAACCCGGTGATGGCGGCGGGCCTCATCCGGATCGGCGAGGCGGCGTCCCGCATCCACGACGGGACGGCGTCCCGGACGCTCGGGCACGCCGCGTCCGGCCCCTGCCTTCAGCAGAACCTCGTCTGCGTGCTGTCGGGAGAGAACAATGGCTAATCCGTGCGCGATCGTCGGCATCGGGCAGACGCAGTACCGGACCAAGCGGCTGGACGTGTCGATGGCGGGCCTGGTCCGCGAGGCGGCCCGCCGCGCGCTCGACGACGCCGGGCTGACCTGGAAGGACATCGACGCCGTCGTGGTCGGCAAGGCGCCCGACCTGTTCGAGGGCGTGGTGATGCCGGAGGTCTTCCTGGCGGACGCGCTCGGCGCGACCGGCAAGCCGCTGATGCGGGTGCACACGGCCGGCTCCGTCGGCGGCTCCACCGCGATCGTGGCGGCCAGCCTGATCCAGTCCGGCGTGCACGAGCGGGTGCTCACGGTCGCCTGGGAGAAGCAGTCGGAGTCGAACGCCACGTGGGCGCTGACGGTGAACGGGCCGTACACCACGTCCCTCGTCGTCGGGGCGGGCGGCTACTTCGCGCCGCACATCCGCGCCTACATGGCCCGCGCCGGCGCCCCCGACCACATCGGCACGCTGGTGGCGGTCAAGGACCGGCAGAACGCGCTGCGGAACGAGTACGCGCACCTGAAGATCCCCGGCATCTCGCGGGAGATGGTCGAGTCGACGCCGATGCTGTGGGAGCCGATCCGGTACCTGGAGACGTGCCCGTCGTCGGACGGCGCGTGCGCGATGGTGCTGGCGTCTGAACAAGCAGCGTCGCGCTCGCCGAATCCGCCGGCGTGGGTGCACGGGACGTCGATGCGCTCGGAGCCGATGCAGTTCGCGGGCCGCGACAGCGTAAGCCCGCAGGGCGGCAAGGACGCGGCGGCCGACGTCTACCGGCAGGCGGGGATCACCGACCCGCGCAGCGAGCTCGACTGCGCCGAGGTGTACGTCCCGTTCTCCTGGTACGAGCCGATGTGGCTGGAGAACCTCGGGTTCTGCGGCGAGAACGAGGGCTGGAAGCTCACCGAGGCGGGCGCGACGGCGTTCGACGGCGACATCCCGTGGAACCCGTCGGGCGGCGTGCTGTCGTCCAACCCGATCGGCGCGTCCGGGATGATCCGGTTCGCCGAGGCGGCGCTGCAGGTGCGCGGGATGGCCGGCGAGCACCAGGTGGACGGCGCGCGCCGCGCCCTCGGGCACGCCTACGGCGGCGGCGCCCAGTTCTTCGCGATGTGGATCGTCGGCAGCGACAAACCCTGATAATCCCTCCTATTCCCTGGGCGCGACCCATACCCCGAAAGGGACGTCCGATGGAGTACAACCACGCTGATCTGTTCGAGGGAGTCGCCGACGCGATAGGGGAGCGTGTCGCCCTGGTGTGCGGCGACCGGAAGCTCACCTACGCCGAGATGGACGAGCACGCGAACCGTCTCGCGCACCACCTGGCGGACGCGGGCGTCAAGCCCGGACAGCACATCGCCATCCAGCTCTACAACGGCATCGAGTACGCGGCGGCGCTGCTGGCGGCGCTGAAGATCCGGGCCGTGCCCATCAACGTCAACTACCGGTACGTGGAGAACGAGCTGCTCTACGTGTTCCGGGACTCCGACAGCGTCGCGCTCCTCTACGACGTGGAGTTCGAGGACCGGGTCGCCGCGACCGTCCCGGAGGTGCCCGCCCTGAAGCACCTCGTCGCGGTGGGCGGCACGCCGTCCATCCCGGGCGCGGTCGCGTACGAGGATGCGCTGCGGGACGCCGACGGAACGCGAGGCTTCCCGGCGCGTTCCGGCGACGACGTCTACATCATCTACACCGGCGGGACGACCGGGATGCCGAAAGGCGTCATGTGGACGACCGAGCAGATCATCTTCGCGTTCTGGAACCCGACGGTGCCGCGCCCGTCCAGGCCCGAGGACATCGTGGAGCACGCCCGGAACAGCGGTCCACTGATCATGATGCCGGTCGCGCCGCTGATGCACGGGGCCGCGCAGGTGGCCACGTTCATCGCGTGGTTCATGGGCGCGACGCTCGTGTACACGCGCAAGTTCGACGCGGCGGACGTGTGGGCGACGATCGAGCGGGAGAAGGTCAACTCGGTGACGATCACCGGGGACGCGATGGCGATCCCGATGGCGGAGGAACTGGCGCGCGGCGACTACGACACCTCGTCGCTGTTCGCCTACGTCTCCACGGGTGCGATCTTCACCGGGACGGTCCGCGACCGCATCCAGAAGCTCCTGCCGAACGTGCTGATCCTCGACCGGTTCGGGTCGACCGAGTCGGGCTCGACGGCCGAGGCCGTCGCCGGGTCCACACCGGAGAAGGGGCTGCGGTTCGCCCCGGACGTGGAGGACGTCACCGTCCTGGACGACGCGCTCCAGCCCGTCAAGCCGGGATCGGGCGTCATCGGCCAGGTCGCCCGCACCGGGCACATCGCGATGGGCTACTACAACGACCCGGAGAAGACGGCGCGGACGTTCCCCGTGGTGGAGGGGCGGCGCTGGCTGCTGACCGGCGACATCGCCACCGTCGAGGAGGACGGGTCGATCGCCGTGTACGGGCGGGGGTCGCAGGCCATCAACACCGGCGGGGAGAAGGTGTTCCCCGAGGAGGTCGAGGCCGTCCTCAAGGGCCACCCGGCCGTGTACGACGCGGTCGTCACGGGCGTTCCGGACGAGCGCTGGGGCAACCGCGTCGCGGCGGTGGTCGAGCCCGCCGGCGGTGAGCGGCCCGCGGAGGAGGACCTGGACGCCCACTGCCGCAAGGAGCTGTCGGGCTACAAGGTCCCGCGCGTCTACGCGTTCGTGGACGAGATGAAGCGCTCCCCGGCGGGCAAGGCCGACTACCGGTGGGCGAAGGAGGTCGCCCAGGAGGCGGGAGGGTAGCCGGAAGAGCTCGGCCCCGAACCTTTGTGGGATTCGGGGCCAGGAGCGGACCTCTGTTCTCGGCCCGGACAAGACCATCGTAGGACCGTTCCAAGCATGCTCTGATCATCTGCGGTGTCGCGTGCGCCACACGCGGCCGCGCCCCTTATGATCTCCCCTGAAGAGTCGCTCTCCCAATGAGTCTCTCTGGCATGGAGAAAAGGAAGGTGGCGCCCGGTGACCTCGGAGCGCGATCGGATGGCGGCCGAGCTGCAGGACGCGATGCGGCGCAGCACGATGTTCACGGTGCTCCTGCACCACGCCACCGCGAGCAAGGCGGGCATGAACGTCACCGACGCGCAGTGCGTGAACGCGCTGGCGATGGACGGCCCGCAGACCCCCGGCCGGCTGGCGCGGCTCATGGGCATCACGACCGGCGGCGCCATCACCGCCGTGATCGACCGGCTGGAGAAGGCCGGCTACGTCCGGCGCACCCGGGACCCCGACGACAGGCGCCGCGTGATCGTGGAGCTCGTGGCGGAGAACGCCGCCCAGTTCTCCGCGTACTTCGAGCCGATGGGCCGCGCCTTCCGCGAGCGGCTGGCGGGCTGCTCCGACGAGCAGGTCGCCTTCCTGCTGGACTGGTTCCGCCGCAACAACGAGGCCATGCCCGAGGTCATCGCGGAGATCAGGAAGCTGCCCTGAGCGACGCCCCGATCGGTGCTGGGACGACCCCCGTCCGTCCCAGCACCGATCGGGGCAGGTCCAGGAACGGCCGCCGCGGTCCCCCCGGCCGTGCGACCGTCCCTGGAGTCGTGCCACGCGAACGGCGCGCATTCGCGTAACACCGGGACATCTGACCGCTACATCGCAGGTCACACGACTTCTAGGCGGTGACTTAGGTCACATTCGCCGGGCGGGGCCTGATCCGGCCCGCGCGGCCCGCCGGGAAACGCCCCGTCCCGGCGGCGCCGGGTCGCGCGCGGTGAGATCATGCCCGGCATGGACGCACGATCGGACGGCCGCTGACGTGGAGCCGCTACGCCCCGAGGACCCCGCCGGGATCGGCGGATACCCGCTGATCGCCCGGATCGGCGCGGGCGGAATGGGCCAGGTCTACCTGGGCCTCACCGGCGCCGGCCGGCACATCGCGCTCAAGGTGATCCGCGAGGACTTCGACGGCCCGCAGGCGCTCGCCCGGTTCCGCCGCGAGGTCGCCACCGTGGAGCGGGTGCGCAGCCGGTTCGCCGCCGCGATGGTCGGCGCCGGGCTGGACGCGCCGCCGTACTGGCTGGCGACCGAGTACGTCCCGGGCCCGACGCTCCGCCAGGCCGTCGCCGAGCACGGGCCGCTGCCGCCGGACACCTGCCTGCGGCTCCTCGCCGCGCTGGCCCAGGGCCTGCTGGAGATCCACGGGCAGGGCGTGCAGCACCGCGACCTCAAGCCGGGCAACGTGATCCTCGCCCCGGACGGGCCCCGGCTGATCGACTTCGGCATCGCCCGCGGCGAGGGCCAGACGCAGATCACCCAGACCGGCGCGTGGAACGGCACCCCCGGGTACGTCGCGCCGGAGGTCGTCCGCGAGCAGGAGCCCGTGCCGGCCTCGGACGTGTTCTCCCTCGCCGGCACCATCGCCTACGCCGCCACGGGGCGCCCGCCGTTCGGCGGCGGCCGCATCGAGGCCATCATCCACCGCACGCTCGACGGCGAGATCGACCTCGACGGCGTCGACGCGCGCGTCGCCGAGCTCGTCCGGCTCTGCGCCGCGAAGGAGCCCGCCTCCCGGGTCCGGCTGGAGCGGCTGATCGAGCTGGCCGCGTCCCCGGCCGGGCTCGCCGGCGACCCCGCCTACCTGCGCGTCGCGGGGACCCCTCGGCCGGTGCCCGCCAGCGTCCCGGACGCCGTCGCGTCCGGCCTCGTCCCCGCCGAGCGCACCACGGCGAGCGCGCCGGGCGGCACGGGCCTGCGGTCGCGCGCCGCCGTCATCGCGGCGGTCGCCGGGGTGGCCGCCGTCGTCCTGGGCAGTGCGTTCGTCGCGCGGTCCGTCCTGACGGGCGACGACGGCGGGCGGGGCGCGAACACGGCCCAGAGCGGACCGGCGGCGAACGGGCCGGCGGCGAACGGGGCGGGGG
>NZ_SMKB01000225.1:0-11464 GCF_004348575.1 Actinomadura sp. 7K534 | reverse complement strand
GCCCCCGCCCGGCCAGTACGCGCCTCCGCCGCCGCCGCCCCAGCAGCAGCCGGGCGGGACCGTCTCGCTGACCAAGAGCGCGCCGTCGGTCTCCCTGACCAAGCACGGCGCGACGTCCGGTCACATGCGGGTCAACCTCAACTGGAGCGCCCGGGAGGGCGCGGCCAAGGGGTTCCTCGGCAAGCGCCGCCGCGGCGTCGACCTCGACCTCGACCTGTGCTGCCTCTGGGAGCTCCGGGACGGCCGCAAGGGCATCATCCACGCGCTCGGCGACATGGGCGCCCTCGACCGCCCGCCCTACATCAAGCTCGACAAGGACGACCGCACGGGCGCGATCGCGACGGGCGAGAACCTTCACATCAACCTCGACCACACCGCCGACTTCAAGCGGATCCTGGTCTTCGCCGAGATCTACGACGGCGCCGACGACTTCCGCGGCCTGGACGCGATCGCCACGCTGTTCCCGGTGGGCGCGCCGCCGATCGAGATGCGCATGGACGACTGCGTCGACGCGTCGCGGGACGCGGTCCTGGCGCTCATCGAGAACGTGGGCGGTGAACTGGTCGTCCGCCGTGAGGGCCGGTTCGTGCTGCCGCCTCCCGGCCGTCCGCGCTGGGGGAAGATGACGGTCGACCAGGCGTACAACTGGAACCTGGAGTGGGTCGCCGCCCGCGGTAAGGACTGAGGTGAGGGGCCCGCGGCTTCAGGCGGCCTTCACGGCGTCGGCCAGTTTCTTGTCGCGGGCCACCCGCACCAGCGCGGCGGTCAGCCGGGCGAGGTCCTTGTCGGGCACCTGCGCGGCGAGTTCGCCGGCGTCGGTGGGAAGGCCGAGCCGTTCGGCGCCCTTCTTCACCTGGCCGTCGACGTAGGGGCGGAGCCACGGCCAGATGGCCTGGGCCTCGCGGCAGAAGATGTCCACGCCGGTGGGGCCGATGCCGGGGAACTCCTGCAGTAGCTCGGCCGCCTTCTTGGGGTCGCGCTCGGCTTCGATGGCGAGGCGCCTGAGGTCGCCCTTGTACTTGTCCTGGACGATCTCGGCCATGTCTCCCAGGCGGGACGCGGTGCTCTCGTCGTAGCGCACGTAGCGGCCGCGTCCGAGCGCGTCGACGCGTTCCTGCCAGGTCAGCCTGCTCATCCCGCGCGGCGTCCCGCCCCCGGCCTCGAACAGCTCGCGCGCCGCCGAGAGGGCGATGTCCGAGGGGATGCGGGCGCTCAGCAGGTTGGTGAGGACCAGGAGCTTGAACAGCGCGGCCGGCTGGTCCTTCAGGGGGATGCCGACCTCCTCGGCGAACGTCCCGCCCGCCTCGTGCAGGAGCTTCTTGACGACGGTGTCCATGGCATGTACCTCCCGCAGTCGCGCTACCCGAGTCGGCCGCGATGACTCACGCGGGTGCGCCGACTCCGGTCATAGGAGGCTGAGCTGCCCTTCGCCTGCCAGCGGGTCGCGGTGCTTCTTCAGATGCCGCCAGCGTGGAAGGTCGTCCAGGTAGGACCAGGACATCCTGTGGTGCGGTGTGGGCCCGAACTCCTCCAGGGCCTTCTGGTGGGTGGGCGACGGGTATCCGGCGCTGTCCGCGAACCCGTAACCGAGGTGCTCGCCGTCCAGCTCGGCCATCAGCCGGTCGCGATGGACCTTCGCCAGGACGGAGGCTGCCGCGACCGTGACCGACCTCTGGTCGGCCTTGACCTCGCACCGCACCCGCCAGGGCCGGCTGAGGAAATCGTGCTTGCCGTCCAGGATGACCACGTCGGGCGGGAGCGGCAGCGACTCCAGCGCGCGGACGGCGGCGCGCCGCAGCGCCTCGGTCATGCCGACCTCGTCGATCTCCTCGGGACCGGACGCGGCGATCGCGTGCCCGGCGAGCCAGCCGGGCAGCACCTCGGCGAACGACTCGCGGTGGTCCTCGGTGAGCAGCTTGGAGTCGGTCAGCCCGATCACCCTCTTGCCCCGGCCTTGCAGGACGGGCGGCGGGCTCAGGTCGGTGACCGCCGCGCACACGACGACCGGGCCGGCCCAGGCGCCGCGGCCGACCTCGTCCACCCCGGCGATCCTGATGGGACGACCCCTCCCGGACGGCGCGGCCCGAAGCTCGTCTTCTATCTCGTAGCCCGCGACACGTGAGGCGACGACGGTGTCCGCCGGGGCGGGGTCCAGGCCGGGCAGGGCATGGGTGGAGTCGGCCAAGGGGTCTCCTTAGGAGGGACTGCTCAGAACCGTATGAACGCCGCGATCGCGTGGCCGAGCCGTTCTCCGGCGTCCTCCTGCAGGAAATGCCCGGCGCCCTCGATCGTAGGGTGCTCGATGCCCTGCGCACCTGGAATCAGCTGCTTGAACAGCGGTGCCATCGCGCCGGTGATGGGGTCCTGGTCGCTGAAGGCCACGAGGAACGGCTTGTCCCACGCGCGCAGAACGTCCCAGGCGTCGCGGTTGGGCTGCGCCTCGGGATCGTCGGGGTCGGCCGGGACGAGGCCGGGCATGGCGCGCGGGCCCGCCTTGAACGACTCGTCGGGGAACGGCGCGTCGTAGGCGGCGCGGACGTCGTCGGGGAGCGTCGTGCGGCACCCGGAGGCCACGCTGCGCGCGACGTCGAACTCGGGGGCGGTGCGGACCGACTGCCGGAACTTCAGCCACGTCTCCGGCATCGGGAAGTCGCCCGTGGGGAGCCCTGTGTTGGCCGTGACGATCCTCGCGAACCGTTCCGGATGGGCGGTGGCCAGGCGCAGTCCGATGAGGCCGCCCCAGTCCTGCCCGACGAGGGTCACGTCCTTGAGGTCGAGGGCGTCGAACACGAGGGAGCGCGTCCACTCGATGTGGCGGGCGTAGGTGTGGTCGCCGATCTCGGTGGGCTTGTCCGACCGGCCGAACCCCACCAGGTCGGGTACGACCACCCGCAGCCCTGCGTCCGCCAGGACGGGCATGACGTGCCGGTAGAGGAAGGACCAGCTCGGCTCACCGTGCAGGCACAGGACCACCGGGCCGTCGGACGGCCCTGTCTCCACATAGGCCATGCGCAGCGTGCCGTCGCCGCCGGCTGCGGGCACCTCGGCGTAGCGCGGCACGTACGGGAAGTCGGGAAGGTCGCTGAAACGCTCATCGGGCGTGCGCAGGATCCGCATGCCGCCCATCATGCCGAACTTCGTTCGGCCGGGACGAAACTCCAGGTCCCGGGTCGGAGGCGCGCACCGGCCCCCACCCGGGCGAGTCATGGGGAGTCAACGAACCGGGCGCGGGGAGTCCCGTTCCGGGCGGTCCTGCGCTTTACTCGCTTCTGATGGCTTTGTTCGGCAGCTCGCGCTCCCGCCCGGCGAAGGACGCCGCGGCACGGGATCTCTTCGAGCGCCTCCGGTGGAGGTACTTCCAGATCACCCCGGGCGTCCGGTTCCTCGGCGGGGTGCTGCTGACCGCGCTCGCGGTGACGGTCGCGGTGGTGGTGGACGGCCCGATCCTCATCGCCGCCGCCGGCAGCGTGCTCGCCGTCATCGTCGTCCACCTGACGCTGCGCTCGCCGACGGCGATGGCGGTCGTCGCGGTGCTCGCGTCCTGGGCGGCGCTGTCGGTGCCGTTGGGCGGCCTCTACCCGGATGAGGCGCGCCCCCTTTACCTTGAGCCGGCGCTGCTCCTGGCGGTGCTCGCCCTCCCGGTGGCGGTGGCGGCGTTCCGGCTGCGCGGATACACGCCGTGGCGGACCGCGCTGCTCGCCCTGGGCGCCGCCGGGCTGGTGACGGCGGCCGTCGCCCAGCTGATGCCGGAGGCGAGCGTGGCGCCCGGCTGGGTCGCGGCACTCGGCGTCCTCGCCTACCGGTGGGATCAGGCGCGGCGCGCGGTGCCCGCGGAGGCGTACGAGACCGGCTGGGTCCAGGAGCAGGCCGGCCCGCGCGGGGACGCCGCGGCCGGGCCGCGCAGGAGCCCGTCCGGCGCCGACAGGCGCTCCCGGCCCGACCGGACCGAGAAGGGCGACCGGGGGAGCCGCTTCGGCAGGCCCGACCGGCGCGGCGGCGAGGACGAGGCGTCCGCGCCGCCGGCCGCGCCCGCGATGCCCGAGCAGCGGGCACCCGAAGCGCGCGTCGGCGAGCAGCGCGCCGCGGCGCAGGCGGTCGGCGCGGGTGACGCCGAGCGCGCCGCTCCGCCCGAGCCACGGCGGGAGCAGGTGCCGGAGATCTCCGTGGCCGAGGCGCTCGCCGAGCTGGAGGGCATGATCGGGCTGGAGCCGGTCAAGCGGCAGGTCCGCTCCATCGCCGCGTCCATCGAGGCCGCGCACATGCGCGCGGCGGCCGGGGTGCCGACGGAGAAGCCGATGCGGCATTTCGTGTTCGTCGGGCCGTCCGGGACGGGCAAGACGACCGTGGCGCGCGTCCTCGCCAAGATCTTCTACGCGTTCGGGCTGCTCCCCGAGCGGACGGTGGTCGAGGCGCACCGCGCCGACCTCGTCGGGGAGTTCCTCGGCGCCACGGCCATCAAGACCAACCGGCTCGTCGACTCCGCCCTGGGCGGGATGCTGTTCATCGACGAGGCGTACAGCCTGGCCAACTCCGCCGAAGGGCAGCCCGACCGGTTCGGTGACGAGGCCGTGCAGACGCTGCTCAAGCGCGCCGAGGACGACCGCGACAACCTGGTGATCATCCTCGCGGGCTACGACGCGCAGATGGCCGAGTTCCTCGACTCCAACCCCGGCCTCGCCTCGCGGTTCGGGACGCGCGTGCATTTCCCGTCGTACCGTCCGTCCGAGCTGCTGCGCATCGCCGACTACCACACCGGGCTCCGGGAGGACCGCCTCGATCCGGAGGCGCGGCGGCGGCTCGCCGCGCGCTTCGAGGAGATCGAACGGCGCGGCATCGTCGACGAACTCGGCAACGGGCGGTTCGTCCGGACGCTGACCGAGGCCGCCGCCCGCGCCCGGGACGTGCGGGTGGTCGGCGCCGTCGCCGCGTCCGGCGGGCCCGCCGAACCCAGCGCCGACGACCTGGTCACCCTGCGCGCCGAGGACGTGGAGGCCGCGTTCGCCGAGGTCACCGAGCGGTACCGCGGGTACGCCGAGACGCCGACGCTGGACGAGGCCCTCGGCTCCCTCGACGCGATGATCGGGCTGGAACCGGTGAAGCGGCAGGTCCGCGAGATCGCCGCGCAGCTCCAGGTCGCCCGGATGCGGGAGGAGCAGGGCCTGGTCACCCGCCCGCCGACCCGCCACTTCGTGTTCACCGGGCCGCCCGGCACCGGCAAGACCACTGTCGCGCGCGTGCTCGGCCGCATCTTCGCCGCGTCCGGGCTCCTCGCCCGTCCCGAGGTGGTCGAGGCACAGCGCGCCGACCTCGTCGGTGAGCATCTCGGTGCGACGGCCTTGAAGACGAACAAGGTGGTCGATTCAGCGCTCGGCGGCGTCCTGTTCATCGACGAGGCGTACTCGCTGAGCAACTCCGGCTACTCCGGAGGGGACGCGTTCGGTGCGGAGGCGGTGCAGACCCTGCTCAAGCGGGCCGAGGACGACCGGGATCGCCTCGTCGTCGTCCTCGCCGGCTACGAGGCCGACATGGGCCGCTTCCTGTCATCGAACCCTGGGCTCGCCTCCAGGTTCGACGTGCGCGTCGACTTCCCGTCCTACGGGCCGGACGAACTCCTCCGCATCGCCCAGCTCATCGCCGAGGAAGGCGGCGACCAGTGGGAGGAGCGCGCCCTGGACGATCTCGCCCTGGTCTTCCAGCGCGTCTGCGGCGCCGGCCTGATCGACGAACTGGGCAACGGCCGCTTCGCCCGCTCCATGTACGAGAAGGCGAGCGCGTGCCGGGCGCTGCGGGCCGCGCAGCTCGGCGACGCCGCCACCGCCGCCGACCTCACGCTCCTGACGACCGACGACGTCCGCGACGCGTTCGCCGACCTCGCCCACCGCCTGGCGTGAGGGCGCTCCGTCGGCGGCATGAGCTGTAATCGGACCATGACATCGGTGACGTGGGCGCAGGTGCTCGCCTGGCGGATGCGGCGGCAGTTCGTCGAACGGCCCGCCGACGAGCCGGCGGAGGAGGTGGCGCGGCGCCTGGCCGGAGTGCAGGCGCAGGTCGCGTCGGCGGCGGAACTCGCCGTCGCGGTCCGGCAGGCGCGCCCGCGGCAGGCCCGGGCGGGCCGGGCCGATGTGGCCCGGGCCCTGTTCGATGACCGAAGCCTCGTCAAGACGTGGGCGATGCGCGGGACGCTGCATCTGATGCCCGCCGACGAGGTCGCCGCCTACCTCGTGCTGTGCGGAGCCGCGCGCCACTGGGAGAAGCCCAGCTGGCAGAAGACGTTCGGGGCCACGCCCGCCGACCTGGAGGCGATCGCCGGCGCGGCGACGGAGGCTCTCGCGGGCGGCGCGGCGCTCACCCGTGAGGAGCTGACCTCGGCCGTCGTCGAACGGACCGGCTCGCGGCACCTCGCGGAGGTCCTCGGTTCCGGATGGGGCACGCTCCTCAAGCCGCTGGCCTGGTGGGGCGTCCTCTGCCACGGGCCTGCGCAGGGCACGCGCGTGACGTTCACCGCCCCGGAGCGCTGGCTCCCCGGCTGGAGGGGCCTGCCCGCGGTGGAGGACGCCGCCCGGACGGTGATCCGGGCGTTCCTGGGCGCGCACGGGCCCGCGACCCCCGACATGTTCGACAACTGGCTGATGCGCAAGCTCAACCGCAAGAAGGACGTCAAAGCCTGGTTCGCCGCCGCCGAGGACGACCTCGCCACCATCGAGGTGGACGGCGTCGAGATGTACGTGCTGCGGGAGCAGCGTGACGAACTCGTGGCCACCGAGCCCAGCACGTCCGTCCGGTTGCTGGGTGCGTTCGACCAGTACGTCCTTGGGGCCGGAACGTCCGCGACTTACTTGGTACCCGCGGAACGTCGTAAAGAGGTGAGCCGCGCTGCGGGCTGGATCTCACCGGTCGTCCTGTACGAGGGCCGTGTCGCGGGTGTGTGGGAGGCCAAGGACGGTGACGTGGTCGTGAAGCCGTTCGAGGACATCCCCGTTGCTCAGCTCAAGGACGAGACAGACCGCCTCAGGGCGCTGCTGGACTCCAAGGGGTAGCCCACGGCGGTCCCGGGGCGTTGACCTCCGGAGCGTTCATCTAAGGTGCCGTTCGTGGATGAGCGAGACGAGCGAGATGAGCCGGTCGAGTTCGGGCAGAAGCGGTACAGGCCGCCGGACGGCGCCGCCGAGATCCTGCTGATCAGGCACGGCTCCTCCGAGGCCGCCCGCGTCGACCGGCCGTTCCCGCTCGTGGACGGCCACGGCGACCCCGACCTCGCGCCAGAGGGACGTGAACAGGCCGAGCGGGTCTGCGAACGGCTCGCTGACGAGCACCTCGACGCCCTCTACGTGACGCCCCTGCGCCGTACGTCGCAGACCGCGGCGCCTCTGGCGCGCCGACTCGGGATGGAACCGCTCGTAGAGCCCGGCCTGCGCGAGGTGCACCTGGGCGAATGGGAAGGCGGGCTGTTCCGCAAGATGGTCGCCGAGAACACGCCGGTGGTGCAGCGGATGTTCACCGAGGAGCGCTGGGACGTCATCCCGGGGGCGGAGAACGACGAAGCCTTCGCGCGACGCGTCGCCGAGAGCCTCGCGCGGCTCGCCACGGCGCACGCGGGCGGCCGGATCGCGGTGTTCACCCACGGGGGCGTCATCGCGCAGGCGCTCGCCGCCGCGACCGGATCGAGGCCGTTCGCGTTCCTGGCACCGGACAACGCGTCGATCTCCCGGCTGGTGAGCCTCGGCGGGCTGTCGTCCGTCCGCGGGTTCAACGACATCTCCCACCTGGACTGGTCCGCTCCCGAACCCCTGACCTAGACGCGGAAGCGGAGACGCTGGCCGGGGCGCAGCTGCGCGGCGTCCGCGATGGCCGACGACGCGAGTACGGCGACGACGGGGTAGCCGCCGGTCGTCGGGTGGTCCGCCAGGAAGATGATGGGCAGCCCACTGGGCGGAACCTGGAGCGCACCGGTGACCATGCCCTCGCTGCCGAGTTCGCCGTCGCGCGCGCGTACGAGAGGCGGACCCTCCAGCCGTACGCCCACGCGGTTGCTCTCAGGGGACACCTCGTAGAGCGTGGAGGTGAGCGTGGCCATCGCCTCGTCGGTGAACCAGTCGTCCCTTGGGCCTGGCCTGATGTGCAGGACCGGCGTCTCCGGCATGAGGGGCGTGGGCGCCACGTCCACGGTGATGTCGTCCAGCCCCTCGGTGGAGCCGAGTGGGATGCGGTCACCGGGCGACAGGGGTGCAGGGCCGAGGCCGGACAGTAGGTCGCAGGAACGACTCCCCAAGACCTCCTCGACCACGACGCCACCGCGGACGGCGAGATAGCTGCGAAGCCCCGACGGCGGCGTGCCGAACTCGACCAGCGCACCGTCCGGGACATGGGCAGGCGCATGTGTGCCTTGCGCGCAGCCGTTGATGCGGAGCGGTGCCGGTGCTCCGGTGACCGCGATCCAGGCGTGCCGGTGGAACCGCAGTGCCGCCCCGCCGAGGGTGAGCTCGACCCCCGCCGCGCCCTCGGGATTGCCCACTAGCCGGTTGGCCAGCCGGAACGCGCGCCCGTCGGCGGCACCGGAGCACGGGACGCCCAGATGCGCCCGGCCGGGCCGCCCGAGATCCTGGACGGTCGCCAGCGGCCCCGGCCGGACCACCTCGATCACGGGGACTCCCGGGGAACGAACCGGACGCGCATGCCCGGCCGGAGCAGCGACGGCGGGTCGCGCGTCACGTCCCAGAGCCGCAGCTCGCTGCGGCCCAGCAGCCGCCAGCCGCCCGGTGAGGCGGACGGGTAGACGGCCGCGTACCGGTCCGCGATCGCCACCGAACCGGCCGGCACGGACGTGCGGGGCGACGCGCGCCGCGCCACCCGCAGCGCCGGGTCCAGGCCCGTCAGGTAGCCGAAGCCGGGGGAGAAGCCGAGGTAGGCGACCGTGTACGTCGCGGCGCAGTGCCGGCGGACGACCTCGCCGGGGGACAGCCCGGTGAGGTCGGCGACCTCGTCCAGGTCCGCCCCGTCGTAGGTCACCGGGATCTCCACCGGCTCCGCGTCGCCCCCGGCGTCGTCCGGCAGCCGCAGCCGCCTGAGGCGCTCCGCGAGACGGCCGAGGTCGGCGGCCGGTTCGGCGACGACCAGGACGGTGCGCTCCCCTGGGACGACGTCCACGACGCCGGGCAGCGGCTCGTCGCGGAGCGCCGCGTTCAGCCGGTGCGCGGTCGCGAGGTCCGCGGCCTCCACGAGCAGGGCCGCGTCCCCGGCCCGTACGACCTTCACGCGAACGGCTCCAGCATGACCCCGGCGTCGGACAGCGCCGACCGGACGGCGCGGGCGAGGACCGCCGCCCCCGGAGTGTCGCCGTGCACGCAGATCGAACGCGCCTTCAGCGCGACCATGGCGCCGTCCACCGCCACGACGGTTCCGTCCACGGCCATCTGGACGGCCCGGCTGACCACCGTCCCCTCGTCGTGGATGACGGCCCCCGGCTCCCTTCGGGACAAGAGCGCGCCGGTCGGCGTGTAGGCGCGGTCGGCGAAGCACTCGGTGACGACGGTGAGCCCCTCGGCGACGTCGTGCACGGCAGAACCGGGAAGCGTCAGCAGCGGCAGCGACGGATCGTACGTCCGTATCGCGTCCACGACCGCCTGCGCCTGTACGGGATCACGGGCGACCCGGTTGTAGAGGGCCCCGTGCGGCTTGACGTAGGCCACACGCCCGCCCTCCGCGCGCGCTATGCCGTCCAGCGCGGCGAGCTGGTAGAGGATCTCGGCGGTCAGCTCCGGGGCGGCCACGTCCATCTCGCGGCGTCCGAACCCGGCCAGATCCCGGTACGACACCTGAGCGCCGATGGTCACCCCGCGCTCGACGGCGGCGGCGCACACCCGCCGCATGATCAGCGGGTCGCCCGCGTGGAAGCCGCACGCCACGTTCGCGCTCGTGAGCACGTCCAGCAGCGCGATGTCGTCACCCAGCTCCCAAATGCCGAAACCTTCACCGAGGTCAGCATTGATGTCGATGACCGCCATGCTTAAGACCTATCACCGAACAAGCCGGTTCAACCCGCCACGGCGCCTCAGACGGTCTCCTCGTGCACGTCCTCGACCTCGTTCATGGACGCCCACGCCTGGTACACGCCGCGGTCGAACAGCTCCAGCCCGAGCCGTTCCGCCACCGGCGCCTTGCCGCCGCTGTACTCCACGCGCAACCAGCCGTCGTGCTCGCCCAGCACCACGAAAGGCTCACCGCGCCAGGTGCAGTGCGTCGTGACGTAGTGGAGGTGGTCCACGTCCGACAGCGGCACCACGTGGATGAACCGGGTGGAGGTGACCTGCTTGAAGCCGTCGGTGTGCCGCGAGGCGTACAGCCGCACCCGGTCACCGTCCGGGCTCGCCTCGTACTCGGTGCCGCGCCAGCGCGCGTAGAAGCCGTGCCGGATGCTCACGCCCGCCCTCCCGGTCCGCCGGGCAGCTTCACCAGCCAGCGGCGCAGGTCGGCGTCGTACCCGGCCACCAGCCGCTCCTTGCCGTCCGCGGCGATGCGGTACAGCTCGGCGCCGTGCGGCAGCCGCTGGCTCTCGATCTTGAATTCGGGGATGGCGGGACCGTCGCCGGGGGCGTACCCCGACCCGGGGAACGGCGCCTTCTCGATCACCCATCCGCCGGGGATGATCCCCATGCTCCACTCGTCGATCCCGCCGAGCGGCCGCCGGAACAGCGGCGGCTTCACCGCCGGCCACCGGATCACGTGGATCTCCTCGCTCATGGGCGTGAAAGGGGAGCCCTCGTAGATGAGCCCGAGGGCGCGGATCAAGGCGCCGGGCGTGGTCAGGTCCCGGACGTCGTGGAACCGGTGCACGTATCCGGCGACGAGGTCGTAGCCGCCCTCCAGGTAATGCGGGACATGCTCTGGCCGCACCACCTTCTGCATCACCACGACCTTGGGCACGCCCTCGGCCTGTGCCTGGCCCCTCTGGGCCGGCCCCGTGGCCTCGGACGGACGCTGCCGTTGCGGCGCGGGCGCCTCCCGCGTGTCGCCGGCGTCTCTTCTGCGTCCACGTCCGGCGACGGGGATGTCCTGTATGCGCGTCCGCTGCCCGTGCCCTGGCCCGGCCGGTGCTCCCGGCACGTCCGCTGTGACGCTTCGCTGAGGAACGCCGGGCGCCGAGTCGGGTCTGTTCTGCGTGGGGGTGGGTGCCGCCTGGGTTGCCGCAGGCTTGTCCTTGCGGGGGGCTGCGGGCACGTCCGGCGGGGCGGTGCGGCTCGGTGCGGTGGCCCTCGGCGGCGCGACGGGGGCCGCGTGAGGGGTGGGGACCGTCTCCGCGGCCTCGCGTCGGCCGGCGGCGGGCATGACTGGCAGGCCGTGCGGGTCGACCGGCGTCTCGCGCGCCGCCCTCGACGCGGCATTCGAGGCACTGCTCGACGCGCCGCTCGACGCCGCGCGCGGCGCGTCGAGCAGCGACTGCCGGCGCGGGGGCCCGAACACTCGCTCG
>NZ_SMKB01000224.1:0-11487 GCF_004348575.1 Actinomadura sp. 7K534 | reverse complement strand
GCCTACTCCCACACCGCCTACGTCACCCAGGGCCCGATGCTGTACGTGTCGGGGCAGATCGCCCTGGGCGAGAACGGCGAGGTGGACGCGCCGGGCGACATGGCCCGCCAGTCGGAGGTGGTCCTCTCGTTGCTGGAGCGGATCCTCGCCGCGCACGGCGCCGGGTTCGGGGACGTCGTCAACATCCGCTCCTTCCTCACCGACCTCGGCCTCCGCCGGGAGTACGGGGCCGTCCGCGCGAAGTACTTCACCGGCCCGCCGCCCACCAGCACGACCGTCGAGGTGCCGCGCCTCTTCCACCCCGACGCCCTCCTGGAGGTCGAGATCGTCGCGGCCGTCCCCTAGCCGCTCAGCTCCCCGGCGGCGTCCCGCAGGTCCGCGAGGAACGCGGTGACCGCCGGGGACCTGCGCGCATGCCGCCCGACCGCCGCGTAGACGGACCGGCGCGGCACGTCGGACGCCACCGCGCGCAGGACCACCCCCTCCCGCGCCGCGGCCGACGCGGCGAGGGCGGGCACGAGCGTGACGCCGAACCCCTCCGCGACCAGGCCGAGCTTGGAGATCCACTCCGCGACCCGCAGCGGGGTCTCCGGGACGAACCCGGCGGTCTCGCAGCGGGCGCGCAGGGCCGCGACGGCCTCGGGGTCGTCGGCCACGATCCACGTCTCGTCCGCGAGGTCGCCGAGCGCGAGGCGGCCCCGGGCGGCGAGCCGGTGGCCGCTCGGCAGCGCGACGAGCAGCGCGTCGTCGGCGAGCGCGACCAGGTCGTCGGCCGCGATCGACGGGATCTTGTACGTGCTGACCACGGCCAGGTCGAGGTCGCCCGCCTCCAGCATCGGCAGCAGCCGCTCGGTCGTCCCCTCCCGCAGCACCGGCCGGACCCCGGGATGGCGGGTCCGGAACCGGGCGAGCGCGCGGGGCACCAGCGCGGCGTTCGCGGTGGGGAACGCCCCGACCCGCAGCGTCCCGGTGTCGAGGCGGCGCAGCCCGTCGAGCGCGCGGGCGGTCTCGGCGAGCCGGTCGAGGAGGCCGCGGGCGTGCGGCAGGAGGTGCTCCCCCGCCGGGGTCGGGCGCACGCCGCGGGCGCCGCGCGCGAACAGTTCCACCCCGCAGACGTCCTCCAGCGCCGCGATCTGCCGGGAGACGGCCGACTGCGTATAGCCCTCCGCGGCCGCGGCGGCGGTGAACGAGCCGAGGTCGGCGACGGCGACGAACGTCCGCAGCAGGACGGGGTCGAGGGCTTCGGCGCGCACGGACGCAGCATACGAGGGGCCCGGTAGGGTCGCCGCATGCCGGAGAGCCGCCCGTTCGTCAGCCTGGCGACCGACTTCGGCGCCGCCTACACCGCGATCTGCGCGGGCGTCGTCTACACGGTCGCGCCCGCCGCGAACGTGCTCGTGCTGAGCGACGAGATCACGCCGTTCGGCGTCCGGGAAGGCGCGATGCTGCTCCGCCAGGCGCTCCCGTACCTGCCGGCCGGGGTCCACGTGGGGATCGTGGACCCGGGCGTCGGCACGTCCCGGCGCCCCGTCGCGATCGAGACCGGGCGCGGCGACGTGCTGGTCGGCCCGGACAACGGCCTCCTGGCGCCCGCCGCCGACGCGCTGGGCGGCGCCGTCCGGGCGCACGCCCTGGAGAACCCGGCGTACCGGCTGCCCGCGGTGTCCGCCTCCTTCCATGGGCGCGACGTCTTCTCCCCCGCCGCCGGGCACCTCGCCACCGGCGTCGACCTGGCGGACCTCGGGCCCCCGGTCGAGCCGCTGCCGCTGGACGTCCCGTCACCGCTGGTCGGCGACGGGGAGCTGACCGCCCCCGTCCTCTACACCGACCGTTTCGGGAGCGTGATCCTCGGTGCCGGGCCCGACGACCTGACCGCCGCGTTCGGCCCGCTCCCGCACGGGACGCCGCTGGACGTCGTGTGGGCCGCCCCGGCGCCCGGGTCCGCGCGGGCCGCGTTCGAGGAGACCTTCGGTAGCGTCGCCCCCGGCGAGCCCCTCGTCTGGATAAACTCGTCCGGACGGCTCGGCCTCGCGGTCAACCAGGGCTCGGCCGCCGAGGTCCTCGGCCTGGCGGGGGCGGGGAGCGTCACCCTGCGCCGCGCGTAGCGCCGCCCCTGCGGGAGACTCGTCGCCGTGGAAGATCTCGATGTGGTCGCCTGGGTCCAGGTGTCGGGCGACCGGATGCTCGCCGTCCGCTCCCGCGGCCGCGACCTGCTGTATCTGCCGGGCGGCAAGCGGGAGCCGGGCGAGGACGACTGGTCGGCCCTGTCCCGCGAGGTGCGGGAGGAGCTCGGCTTGGAGCTCGACAGGACGTCCTTCCGGGAGCTGGGCGTCATCCGCGCGCCGGCCCATGACCAGCCGGACTTCTCCCATGTGCGCATGGCGTGCTTCACCTCCGGCCACCGGGGCGCGATGGCCCCCGCCGGGGAGGTGGACGAGTACCGCTACGTCGGCCGCGCCGAGCGCCACCTCCTGGCCCCGGCCGCCCAGGCGGCACTGGATCTCGCGGCGGATAACGGCCTGCTGACCTGATCGGTCGGGACTCGTCCGGAAACCCTTGCCACGTAGTAGCGGACGGACCGTTAGCTGTCCTGACACGGACCTCAAGTCCGCGGTAAACGTCCCCTGGATGGGCATTCGCGCAGGTGGACCCATTAGGATGCCGCGATCGGTCAGAGAATGCTTACGGGGGGACCGTATGGCAGAGGTCCAGCACTTTTCCTACGGCCTGCTCACGCCGGCGGCCGCCTACCTCATGTCGTTCATCGGCTCGCTGCTCGGCCTGCTGTGCGCCACCCGCGCGCGGGCCGCCACCGGCCGCTCGCGCGCCTCCTGGCTGGGGCTCGCCGCCCTCGCCATCGGCGGGACCGGCATCTGGGTGATGCACTTCATCGCGATGCTCGGCTTCACCGTCAAGGACCACGAGATCCGCTACGACGTGCCGCTCACGCTGCTGAGCTGCGGGACGGCGATCGCGGTCGTCGCGTTCGGGCTGTTCATCGTCGGGTTCGCCGGCGCCCGCACACCCGTGATCATCCTGGGCGGCCTCATCATGGGCGCCGGCGTGGCGAGCATGCACTACACCGGCATGACGGCCATGAACATGTCCGGGCACATCGACTACCAGCCCGTCCTGGTCGGCCTGTCGGTGCTGATCGCGCTCGTGGCGGCCACCGCTGCGCTCTGGTTCAGCCTCTCCGTCAAGGGCCTGTGGGCGACCACCGGGGCCGCCGCGATCATGGGCATCGCGGTGAGCGGCATGCACTACACCGGCATGGCGGCGATGCGCATCACCATGCACGAGGGCATGGCCGCCCCCACCGGGGCGCGGCCCGTCGACTTCCTGCTGCCGCTGCTGGGCGGCGTCGGCGGTGTGTCGATCATCCTGCTGGTCATCATCGCGATGGCGCCGAGCGAGGAGGAGATGCGGATCGAGGCCGAACTGCAGGAGCGCATCCAGGCCCGGCAGCGCGGCGAGGCCCCGCGCACGCCCGCCGACCCCGTCGCGCCGCCGCCGGGCCGGTCCGCCGGCCAGTGGTTCGACGGCGGCCCGGGCCGCTGACGGCCCGCACCGGCGGGTGCTCCCCTTAGCCTGGCCCAGGGCCGGCCCCTACGCCCGGCGCGGTACCGGGGCGGGCGCACGGTGGCCGGACGCCGTAGGCCGGATGTCTCTCGGAAGCCGATGCCGGGGCGCATGCCGTACCCGCAGCATCATCGGCATGACGAACATGACGCAGACCCTCACCCGCCCCGCCGTCCACGCCGGCCCTCCGAAGCTCTCCCCGACGCAGCTGCGCGCCGCCCAGATCGAGACGCTGGAGACCCCGCGGCTGAAGTACGGGCTCCTGGCCCGGCTGCTCTTCAAGCAGATGGACCTGGTCTACGGCCGCGAGCGCACGCTCGTGAAGTTCACGATGCTGGAGTTCATCGCGCGCGTCCCGTACCAGGCGTGGGAGCGGATGGGCTACCTCTCGCTGTCGCGGCGGCGCCGCCGCTCCGCGCTGGCCAAGCGCGTCTACGAGCGGATCGTGGAGACCCGCGAGGAGCAGGACAACGAGCAGTGGCACCTGCTCATCCTCCAGGACCTGGTCCAGCGCGAGGGGATGCGGCAGTCGTTCCTCCTGCACCGCCTGGCGCCGTGGCTCGTGGCGTTCTTCTACTACCACGTGTCATGGCTGCTGTTCCTGGTGCGACCCGAGCTGAGCTACCGGCTCAACGCCGACTTCGAGGACCACGCGGAGCACGAGTACATGGCGTACGTGGCCGAGCACCCCGAGCTGGAGTACGCGCCTGCGCCCGCGACGTACGCCGCCGAGTACGGCGAGTACGCCTCGGTCGCCGACCTGCTGCGGCAGATCGGGCACGACGAGCGCGTCCACAAGCTGGACAGCCTGGTCAACATGGCGGCGCCCCGCTTCCACGAAGCGCCCGGCCGATGATCCGCTGTCCCGGCGCGGCGGCGGCCCGGTCCTCCGGCCGCCGCCGCGCCGTCCGGCGTTCCGGCCCGGTTCAGGCGCTCTCCTCGCCGGGCTCCCCGTGGTCCGGGCCTTGCTCGTGATCTGCAAGGTGCGCGCGGTCCATGCCGTCGCTCCGCCGCCGGTCGGCCGCCGCGGCGGCGAGGATCATCTCGTCCACGACCCACCGCGCCTCCGGGGACAGGTCGACGAGGGCGCGCAGCACCTCGGGCCTGATGATGCCGCGTTCCACGTCGCGGCCGAGCGCCTTGAGCGTGAGGTCGTCGCCGATGGGGTCGGCCTCGCTGGGAAAGCCGAAGAACCCGATCGGCACCCCGAAGAACGTGGCGAGCGCGGTGAGCGTCTTGAGCTGCGGGTTCTCCTGGCGTCCCGTGCGCAGCTTCCACACCGTGGTGGACGAGATGTCCGCGCCGGTGGCACGGGCGATGGCCGCGGCCGTCTCCACGTTGTTGCGCGGCGGCCCCGCGTGGGCCGGCCACAGATTCCGTATCAGCCACTCGACCTTCTCGGCCAGTGACGCCCCCGGCGGCACCTCGTGCGTGCGATCGCGCATCGTTCCCCTCCCAGCGACCTCAGTGACTTTAGTTGATCACAGCGGTGCCGCCCGTCCAATGACACGCCGCTCCCTCTCAGGTCCCGGGTCCCCTCCCTCTCTGCGGTGAACTTTCCAAAGAGGCATTGCAAAGACCCTTTGCAACTTCTAGCGTCCCGTGCATGAAGGAACAGCCGGCACCCGAGGTGCTCACCGATCCGGCGCAGGTGCGGCTGCTCGCGCACCCGCTGCGGCGGCGGATCGCCGAGGTCATGCGGCGCGGTCCCGTCTCGGCCACGACGCTGGCCCGCGAGCTGGGCCAGAGCACCGGTTCGACGAGCTACCACCTGCGGCAGCTCGCCAAGCACGGGTTCGTGGAGGAGGTGCCGGAGCTGGCGCGCGGCCGGGAGCGCTGGTGGCGGGTGGTGCCCGCGGACCGGCGGATCCCGCCCTACCGCGAGCAGTCGCCGCGGCTGCGCGAGGCGGTCGAGGAGCTGACCCGCCTGGAGTTCGCGAACGAGCTCGACATGCTCACCCGCTACCAGCGGGCACGCGACGAGATGGGCCCCTGGGCCGACGCGCTGCTGTTCTCGTTCTCCACCGTCACGCTGACGCCGGAGCAGGTGCGGCCCTTCTTCGAGGAGTACATCGCGCTCATCTACCGCTACAAGCGCGCCGACGACGACCCGCCGCCGGACGCGCGCACCCTGCACGCCAGGTTCCTGGCGTTCCCGGAGGTCTAGAGCCCGGACCGCCGAGTTGCCGCTCGGCGGCCCGGACGGGCGGAGGCCCGCATCACCACGCCGTACGGCGTGTTCGCACGCGACACGAGTCCCCCACGGAAAGGAGAGCACCTCATGCTGCTCTCACGCAAACGCCTGCTCACCTGGGCGGTCCTGCTGGCCTGGGTCGTCATCACGATCCTGGCCGTACCGGCGGCGAGCCGGCTGTCCGAGGTCGTCGAGGCCGAATCGTCCGCCGAACTCCCCCGCGGCGCGCAGTCGACCGAGGTGGCCGAGCTGACGCCCCGGTTCCCCGGCGGCGAGACGGCCCCCGGCATCATCGCCTACGTCCGCCCGTCGGGCATCACGCTCGCGGACCGCGCCAAGGCCGAGGCCGACCGCCGCGCGCTCGCTCCCATCGCCACCGCGGCGATCGCGCCGCCGAGGCCGTCGCGGGACGGCAGGGCGCTCATGCTGACCGTCCCGCTGGCCGACGACGACACCCTCACCGGCAAGGCCGGGACGCTCCGCGACACGTCCCGCGCCGGGGCGCCGCCGGGCCTGGAGGTCCGCCTGACCGGCCGGGCCGGCGCCGCGCTCGACGTGGGCGACGCCTTCGAGCGCATCGACCGGCCGGTCCTGATCATCACGGTCCTGGTCGTCGCGGCGGTCCTGCTGCTCACCTACCGCAGCCCGGTCCTGTGGCTGCTGCCGATCGTGAACGCCGCGATCGCGCTCCAGGTCGCGGGCGCGGTCGTCTACCTCCTCGGCGAGCACGCCGGCCTCTACGTGGCGGACGGCGTGTCCACCATCCTGAACGCGCTCGTCTTCGGCATCTCGACCGACTACGCGCTGCTGCTCCTCGCCCGCTACCGGGAGGAGCTGCGCCGCCACCCCGGCCGGCACCGCGCGATGGCCGCCGCGCTCCGCCGCGCCGCCGCCCCGATCGCCGCGTCCGCCGCGACCGTGTCGCTCGGCCTGCTGTGCCTGCTCGCCGCCGACATGGGCTTCAACCACGCGCTCGGCCCGGTCGCCGCCATCGGGGTGCTCTGCGGGCTCGCCGTCGTGATGTCGCTGCTGCCGGCCCTGCTCGTCGTCCTCGGCCGCTGGGTCTTCTGGCCGCGGATCCCCCGCCACGGCGACGCCCCGCCCGCCCGCGGCGCCTGGGACCGCGTCGGCCACCGCATCGCCGCGCGTCCCCGCCTCGTCTGGATCGGCGGCCTCGCCGTCCTCGGCGCGCTGTCGGCCGCCGCGCTCGGCATGGACACCGGCCTCGACCGGGCCCACTTCCTCACCACCACGCCGAGTTCCACGGTCGGCGAACGCCTGCTGGCCGAGCACTACCCCGGCGGCCAGGGACGGCCCGTCCAGGTCATCGCCGACCGGCCGGACGCGGCCTCCGTGACCGCCGCCCTCCGGAACTCCCCCGGTGTGGCCGACGTCGGCGCCCCGCTGCCGTCCACCGACGGTCGTCTCGCAAGGCTCGACGTCGTGCTGACCGACCCGCCCGACAGTGAAGCGGCCGAGCGCACCGTCCGCGCACTCCGCGAGAGCATCCCGGACGCCCGCTTCGGAGCGAGCACCGCAGCCGAGATCGACCTGGCCGACGCGCAGTCCCACGACCGCCGCGTCGTGATCCCGCTCGTCCTCGGAGTCGTCCTCCTCGTCCTGGTGGCGCTCCTCCGCGCCCTCGTCGCCCCGCTCCTGCTGGTCGCCACGGTCGTCGCGTCCTACTTCGCCGCACTGGGCGCGTCCTGGCTGCTGTTCCGCCACGCGTTCGGCTTCCCGGCCGTCGACACCCAGGTCGCCCTCATGGGATTCCTGTTCATGGTGGCGCTCGGCGTGGACTACAACCTGTTCCTGGTCTCCCGCGTCCGCGAAGAGGTGGGACGCACCGATCACCGCACGGGCGTCCTCCGCGGCCTGGCGGTGACCGGCGGCGTCATCTCCAGCGCGGGCCTGGTCCTGGCGGCCACGTTCGGGACCCTGGGCATCATGCCCGTCACGATGATGGTGCAGATCGGTGTCCTGGTCTCCCTGGGCGTCCTCCTGGACACCTTCTTCGTCCGCTCCGTCATCGTCCCGGCCCTGGCCCTGGACACCGGCCCCCGCTTCTGGTGGCCCGCCCGCGAGCGGCCGAAGTAGCACATCTCCGGCGCGGTGGGCGCCGGACGGCCGCCTTCCGCCACCCGGCCGCACCCGAGCCGGGCGTCCGCCACCATGGGGTGGACGCCCGGCTCACGAAAGGTTCGCCCCCATGTACCTGACCGACGACGACCGGCGATGGGACGAGCACAGCGGCGGGTCCGGCCACGACGATCCCGAGTGGTCGCACGGCGACGAGGACAAGGCGCTCACCTACTGGCGGACGCTGGACGACAACGGCCGCGCCGTCCTCCGCCACCTCTTCGACCGGCGGGGGCAGCAGGTCCACTGCACCGAGCTCGTGACGGAACTCGGCCTGGACCCCGAAGGGAAGAAGAACCCGCCGAACGTCGTCGCGGGCGCCCTGAACCAGGCGGGCCAGGCGAACCGGGCGACGGGCCGCCGCTACCCCTTCCGCTGGTGGGCCGGGGAGGGCGGCGCGGACTACGGCGTCAAGCCGGGCACCGCCGCCATCTTCGAAAGGGCCCTGTCCGCCGACCACGTGAAGCGGAACCCCGGCCAGGTCCTCGCCTTCGCGGTACCCGGCAACGAGGTGCGGAAGTTCATCGAGCACCTGGGCGACGCCCTCGCCGGCACGGACGTGCGGATGGCCCTCGGCTCGGCGTGCACGACCGCCGTCAAGGCCGTCCAGCACCTCGTCGCGGCCCTGCAACTGCCCTACGACGCAGCAGAGGGATGGCGGGAGTTCTTCGACCACCTGGGCGAGGGCACATCATTGCGCCGCTGCGTCGTCGTCACCGACGCGTGCCAGATGCTCGAATACGAGGACCCGGACGTCTGGCACGAGTTCGTCACGTCCCTGCACGGCGGCCCGCATTGCCTGGGCGGGGGCTCGTCAACCCTCGTCCTGCTGGACGACCCGTTCGCCTGGGAAGACTGGCGCTTCGCCCCGACCACCGAAATACGCCCCTTCCCACCGGCAGGGCACCCCGCCACCGGTTGACCCCACGGGGCGTGCGCACTCAGGCGGGGCCGAGGAGATCCCACCGGTTGCCCGCGACGTCGAGGAACACCACGACCCGCCCGTAATCTTCCGTACGCGGCGAACCGACGAACTCGACCCCCGCGGCCGCCATGCGCTCGTACGCGGCATCGAAATCGTCGACCCGGAGAAAGAACCCCACGCGGCCGGCGACCTGATTCCCGACAACGGCGGCCTGACGAGTTCCGTCCGCACGCGCGAGCAGAATCCCCGTCCCACCGCCGGGCGGCCGGACCACGACCCACCGCTTGGGCCGCCCGTCATTGGTCAACGCAGCCGAGTCCTCGACCAGCTCGAACCCGAGAGGCCCCGTGAAGAACTCGATGGCGCTGTCATAGTCATCCACAACAACCGTGACCAACTCCACCCACATGCCCGCGAACCTACTCCCGTCCACGGTCGGCGCACCGGGAACCGGCGCGTGCGAGCCGTCAGGAGCCGTGGCGGGAGAAGGTTGCCGTGTAGGGGATTCCGTGGATGTGCAGTAGGCCGTAGATGTTGGCGCTGGGGCCCGTGGGGAGCAGGTCCAGGACGTCGTCGCCGGGGCGACCGCCCAGGGCGGTCAGGAGGCGGGCCGCGTCGGACGCCGCGACCCAGGTTTCTGGACAGATGTCTGATCGACTGTCTATATTGCGGGCGGTACACCTTTGGAGGCAACCGATGCCCAGCCGGTACGAAGGTCTGAGCCGTGCGCAGCTCGCCACGCTGGTACCGGAGCTGCTGCTCATCGGCCACCTGATCGACCGGGCGGGGATGCCGTTCTGCCTGGAGGCCTGGGGCCAGGAGGAGATGACCCAGGTCGCCATCGAGGAGTGGGCGGCCGCCAGTCCGATCTACACGCGGCGCATGCAGAAGGCGCTCGGCTTCGAGGGCGACGACGTGCCCACGATCTTCAAGGGCATGCAGCTGGACATCGGCGCGCCGCCGCAGTTCATGGACTTCCGCTACAGCGTGACCGACCCGTGGCACGGGGCGTTCCACCTCGACCACTGCGGGGCGCTGCTGGACGTCGAGCCGATGGGCCCCTCCATGGTCAAGTTCATGTGCCATGACATCGAGGACCCCACGTTCGACGCCACGGCCGTGGCCACCAATCCCAGGGCGCAGGTGCGGCCGGTCCACCGTCCGCCGCGGGAGCCGGCCGACCGTCACCCGCACTGCTCTTGGACGGTGGAGATCGACCCGTCCTTCCCCGGCGTCGAGGCGATTCCGGCGCTCGCCGTCAACCAGCGGTCGCATGCGGCCGCGCTCGTCCTCGACGACATCGATCCCGCCGAGGACGGTCTCGCCGACTACAGCGGGCCGCTCGTCGACGATCTGGATTTCGCGGCCTTCTCGCACTCGGCGCTGGTCCGGATGGCGGACGAGGTCGTCCTGCAGCAGCACCTGCTCAACCTCTCGTTCCAGCTGGCCGTGCGGGAACGCGCGGCGGGTGACGAGGACGTCTTCCGGCGGATCGGGCTGAAGCAGCTCATCGGGCACGCCGGTGTGGCCGCCGAGCGCCTGCACCGGGCACTCGGGCTGTCCGATACCCCGGGGGACGCCGCCCAGGTAATCGAGCTGCATCCGCTGATGAACCCGATGCCGTACGTCCGGTTCAGCCGGGACGGGGACTCGGTCACGGTGGCGCAGTCGCCGGCGCATCAGGACGGCGGGTGGCTCCCGCTCTGCACGCCCGAGACCCCCGACGCCCTGCGGGCGATCGTCCGCGCGGTGAACCCCTACCTGGACGTCGAGATGAGCGGCACCGCGACCGACTGGACGGCGCGGGTCGTGCGGACCGACACCGCCGCCCCGGAGTCCGGAGAGGTCGCGGTCACCAAGATCAGCAAGGGGGCCGCGTTCCGGTTCGAGCCGCGCCGGTCCCTGCCGATCTTCGTGAAGTGAGCGGCGAGGCCGGGATCAGGCGGCCTTCGCGTCCTCCCGCGCGGCGAAGAACGCGTCGAGTTCGGCCCGCTGCGCGGCGTCGAAGGCGTTCTTGGGGAGGAAGCCGGCGATCTGCCGGTTGATGTAGAGCAGCCAGAACTCCGGCGTCGCCTCGACCCGGCTGAACATGGACCACTTCATCGCGGTGGTGGACTGGTCGGTCCGCGTCTCGTACCCGTCGTCCGTCACGTGCACCGTCGTGGGCACGCAGAGGTAGGAGAGCTGCTTCATCGCGAGCCGGCGGACCGCCCGGGTCGCCGCCATCGGAGCCGCGACCGCCGCGATGAGCATTCCGGCGCCCATGATGGCGGAACCGACCAGGAAGCACACGGCCGCCGCCACGACCAGGACGGCCGGCAGGACGATGTAGACGCCTCTGAGCTGCCGCCTCAGCCCGAGGTGAAGCGCTCGCGCCACCTCTTCGGGAGTGGCCTCGTACCGCAGGGTGATGTCCATCTTCGCCGCCTTGATCCGATAGGCCGGTCATTCTCGTCAGACCCGCCGACCACGGCAACCCGCGTCAGCGCGGGGGGCCGCCGGAGAAAGGGCGAATGGAGATGTTTGACGTTGGAGGGGTCTGCATCGCCTGACCGCGCGGCACCACCCGGCGGCACCCGGCCGTCGTGCGGCTGCTCCCGAGCAGCGGCACGACGGCCGCACGCGCCTAGGGCGAAGGGGGCGGGGC
>NZ_SMKB01000223.1:0-11545 GCF_004348575.1 Actinomadura sp. 7K534 | reverse complement strand
GACGAAATCCACCGCGCCAACACCCGCCGCCACGAACCCTACGAACGCATCGTCTACCCACTCCTGGACCTGGGCATCCGCCGCACCGACTGCCCCCGCATCATCCGCTCCGCCGGCCTACCCGTCCCACCCAAATCCGCCTGCTGGTTCTGCCCCTTCCACCGCCTCACCACCTGGCAAGACATGCGCCGCCACCAACCAGCCCTCTTCACCAAAGCCTGCGACCTAGAAACCACCATCAACCAACGCCGCCACGCCCTCGGCAAAGACCCCGTCTACCTCACCCGCTACAACGCCCCACTCGCCGACGTCACCCCCGAGACCGACACCCTCCCCTTCGAAGACGGAGACGGCACCTGCGACACCGGCTGGTGCTTCACCTGAAAACGCCCACATCAGTCATCCGACCGAGACACCGGATCCACGGAGGTCGCACATGCAGGCACTCAAGTACAAAGACCTCACGGAACTCCCCAGCGTTGTTGACATCGTCACGGCAGCCCGCGCCCTGGGGCTCTCCCGCACCTACGCTTACCAACTCGCCAAGAACGACCAATTCCCTTGCAAGGTGCTCCGCATCGGCAACTGCTACCGCGTCCCGACAGCCGCACTTCTGGCCTTGCTCGATGCCGAATAGGGGTCAAAAGGGGGCGCCCGTGCCCCACCGAACCGAGGCTCCTGAGGAGCTCGTCCTACCCTTCAGGCACGGGTCTGCAAGCGGTGATTCGTAGAATCGGCGGTAGTGGGAGCTCGGGTACGGTCGTGAGCTTGTCGCCGTGTAAATGGTTCGAGTTGCTTGGCCGCCCGAGCTCAGGATTCGCGTCCGCCGCCAGGTCGGCTCGGCTGCGCTGGTCGCCGACGGGCTGCACGTCCGCAACGACGGTTTCTCCTCACTGGCCGTCCTCGCCGCGATCCTGCTGGTGCTCCGGGATGCGGCCGGTGAGGTGTTCCGCCGCATCATGGACGCCGTCGACCCTGCTCTGATCGGCCGGGCCGAGGAGGCGCTGCGGCAGGTGCGGGGTGTCCGGGAGGTCGGGGAGTTGCGCATGCGGTGGATCGGTCACCGGTTGCGGGCCGAGGTCGCCATCGTCGTCGACGCCGATCTCACCGTCGGTCAAGCCTATGAGATCGCCGTCGAGGCCGAGCATGCTCTGTTGCATGCCGTACCGAAACTGGCGCGGCCCTCGTGCACACCGATCCGGCTCCGCTGTCGGACGGGCCCGACCCGCATCTCGCCCTGGCGCATCACCTGACGGTGTGAGCATCCGGGTCGGGCCGGTCATCGGCGTTCGGCCTGGCGTGCGCGGAATGCGGCGGCCTTGACGCGGCTCTGGCAGTTGGTGGAGCAGAACTGGCGGGCGGCGTTGCGGGAGGAGTCGATGAAGACCCGGTCGCATCGGGGTGCCTGGCATATCCCCAGGCGCCCGGCCAGGTCGCTGCCGATGGCCAGGGCGAGCGCGGTGGCGCATCCCGCGCTCCACCCGACGTCCAGGGAGTCGCTCGCGCCGTGGAAGTGGACCTGCCAGGGCTCCCCCGCGACGAGGTCGAGCTGCGGGCGGGCGCCGGTGGAGCGCAGGAGTTCGTTGACGGTGCCGGCCGCGTCGCCGATGCGCCCGTGCTCGACCGCCTCGAACACGGTCCGCATCCGCTGGGCGGTGCGCGACAGGTAGACGGCCTCCTCCGGGCCGATCTGGCTCTCCTGGGTGGAGGGAAGTGCGGCGGCGACCGCGCGGGGGAGGTCGTCGCCGCGTGGCGCGGTGTAGGGCTTGCCGCCCTTGGCGCCGTTGGTCAGCACGTTGACCAGTGCCACGGCCGCGTCCAGCAACGCCGCGACGTGACTATCGAACATCATTTGACCGGTCACTCCATCCGCTCTAGCCTTCGTCACCGACGATACTGATTTCGCTAGTAACGGTGGAGGGTGATGCGGATCCTCGGGCCGTCCGGGGAGCGGCTGCCGCGCACGGTGTGGCTGCTGATCGTGGCGCGGGCGGTCAACCGCCTGGGGGCGTTCTCCCTGTCCTTCCTCACCGTGCTCCTCACCACCGGCCTCGGTGCAAGCCCGGCTGCCGCCGGGGTGATCTCGGCCGCGTTCGGCTTGGCGACCATCCCCTCGCGGCTCGCCGGCGGGCGGCTGGCCGACCGGTTCGGGCGGCGCCGCACGATCGTCGCCGGGCTTCTCGGCTGCGCTCTGGCGCAGGCGGGGATCGCAGCGGCAGGGAACATCGCCGTCATCGTCTGCTTCGCGGTGCTGCTCGGTCTGGTCTTCGAGCTGTACGAACCGGCCAGCCAAGCGATCATCGCCGATGCCGTAGGGAAGGCCGAACGCGTACGCGCCTACAGCCTCCTCAACGCCGCCTTGGCCGTGGCAGGCATGGGAGCCGGCCTGCTCGCCGCCGGCCTCGGACGCTGGGACCTGCGCTGGCTGTTCATCGCCGACGCCGTGACCTGCCTGATCTGCGCGCTGGTCATACGCCTCGGCCTGCCCGCAGACCGGTCCACCCGCGCCGCCGCACCAGAGCGGGAACCCGAACGGACCGGCGCGACCGCACCGTGGCGCGACCGGCTGCTGATGGCCCTGTTCGCCTCGGGGACGGTGTTCGCCCTGGTGTACCTGCAGATCATGACCATCCTCCCGCTGGCCCTGACCCACCGAGGGCTGCAACCCGCCGACGCCGGGCTGCTTTTCACCGCGTCCGCCCTCACCATCGTGGTCGGCCAGCCGCTCCAGCGCCTGCCCTTGCCCGCGCCCGCCGCTTGGACCATCGGTTACCTGCTGCTGGCTCTCGGCCTCACCGCCTACGCCATAGCCCACACCATGCCCGTGTTCCTGACCGCGACCGTGGCGTGGAGCCTGGGCGATCTGTTGCTGATGGGACGGATGTACGCTGCCGTCGCCGACATCACCCCACCCGGCGCCACCGGACGCTACATGGCCGTCTACGGCACAAGCTGGGGCATCGCCGCAGTCGCCGCCCCACTTCTGGGAACCCAACTCCTCCAGCGCGCCGGGGCAACGTCCATGTGGACCGCCATGGCCGCGATCTGCCTCACTTTGGCGGCATTCCAACCCGCCCTCGCTCGCGCCGTCACCGCGCGCAGTTCGCGGCGCCAAAACCTGATTATCGACCAGGACACCCGGACGGCCTCCCTGTTAGATCAATAAGATGTACCGATTCTGACGCTAACGGGCAGGCGTGACCTGACCTTCATGTGATCGGTCTACCTGTTTGCATGTTGGAGATGCTGGTATTTGGTGATTGCCTTTGCATTTGCAGTTGCTCCTGCAAGTGTTGAGTGCTCCTTGCTCCGGCATTCCGCGGTGCAGCGGTAGACGGCTTCGGAGGTGGGAGCACTCCTCTTGTTGTCAGTTCTGATGCGCTGACTGTTGGTTGGGCGCATATTCGCTGCAGAAGATCTTCTTGCTCGTCTTGTAGGGCCACGCATCCTGTGAGAACCGCCGTGACCGCCAGGAGTTCGTCGGTCATTGCGGCTGTCCAGCGTTGTGGTCTTATGTGGTCTAGGGGTGAGGACTTTCCGTGGTATTCGGTGGTCCGGTAGTTCAGCCAGTGCCGGATGACCCGCATGCCTCCGACGTCGTAATTCCAGACTGCTGGTGTCATGGGCCGGATGCTGCCCGTGCCGATGTGAAGCGTCAGGGAGGACGAGTCGTAAACTATCTCTCCCGCTGAACGGGAAGGCAGCGTCGTGATCGGCGTGGGGTTGCGGATGCCGAAGTGCTGAGCGAGAGCCCGGTGACCACGGGGGCGACCTACTGCGGCATCGTGGTGGCGTTCACCGAAGGTGTGCAGCCACAGTAGGCGACGTCCGAGACCGACTGCTTCGGCCCACAGTTCGGGCTGTGTTGTCAGAGGTACGCGGACGCCCGGATCTTTTAGGTCTGCGCGGAAGCGCTCGGTGTAACCAGGGTGAGCGTTGACTGACGCTATGTAGGAAAGTAAATCGTCGGCTGTGACCGTGGTCTTCAAGATCCGGGACAGCAGGGCCAGGAGGCCAGGTGCGATGTTGGCTGAGGCATCGCTGGTATCCTCGGCGTTTCGGTAGAGCGGTCTTACGCCGCCGCCGCGGCCGTTGAAGTGATCCAGGTCGGGAATATGAGTGGCGAATAACAGTCCCGGGCCGCTCTTGATAGCGTGTGTATCTTGCTCGGAAACATATATCTGGTGGTCGGAGCGCACCGCCCAGAGCGGAGGGCGGGGCATTTCCATCAGGCGGTTGTCGGGAATCACCCACTGCCGGTCGAACGGGCGGTAGGAGACCGGGACCGGTTCTGGGCAGGGGCCGGTCTCCTGGACGAGCGATCCGTCGGCCGGTGGAAAGCCCGGGAGAGGGCTCGGCGTGGTGTTGATCTTGCGGTCACGTCCCTCTTTGAACAACTCGACGCGGCGGGTGTTGTCTGCCGTGACGAGGTGGCGCCAGCGGGTCTTAAGGGTGTCCGGGTCGGGGGCGTAGATCCATGAGCGGCCCGGGGTGACGCCGCGGGACCGCCACGGCATGATGTCACTGAGCGCTGGGTACTGCGACCACTCGGGTGTCTCTTCGGGGAGAAAAGGTGCTCCCCAGCCGCTTCTGCAGATTCTCCACTCGTGATCATCAGGCCCCAGCGTTGCCAGCCGGGTCAACTTGTGCAGTCGGCTTCCGTGGAGTTCCAGATACCGCACGATGGCCGGGCTGTTGAGCCCGAGAGCATTGGACCGGCTGAAGACGGCGATGCACAGCCGGCGGCTGACGGCTGGACCGAAGATGCGCGTTCCAGCTTTTGAGCGGTTGCCCTCGGGCGTCAACTCGAAGATCCAGCCCTCGTCGCAGACGCTTCGCAGGTATCGGCGGACGCCGGCAAACGCTTGGCCGCTGATAAGGCTTGCCGGGACGATGAAGGCGACGACTCCCTGGTCGTGGTCGCTGTGGGCTTCGAACGCCTTCCAGAGGGCCCAGCGCAAGAACAGCCACGGCATGCCGTGCAGATCGGAGGCGTACTTGCCCAGGCCGGGGACGCGGAAATCGTCCAGGGAGGGGCGGGTTCGGTCGCTGTCCGTGCCCGGGCGGCGAGGCTGCTCGATCCATGGTGCTTGGCCCTTGGTGTTCTCCACATGAGGCGGATTGCCGATCACGACCATGACCGGTACTTCGCGTTTGAAGCGATTGGCCTCTTGGCGGGAGCGCTCCAGCGGCCAAGTGGCGGCTCCACCCATGCGTCCTTGCTGCGCTACCGGGTTCTCCAGGGCGTCGGTCAGGAACCGGGTCTCCACGCTGGGGACCTCGGTGCTGAAGCGGGAAAGTGCCTGATGGACACGCAACTCGGTAATCGCGTACGGAGCTACCTGCACCTCGAAGCCCACCAGCCGCTCTGAGAGCAGATCGCGAAGACGTTCGTTGCGGGCCCCGTCGCCCTGGGTTTGACCGATGGTCTCGGCGACACGTTGGACGACCTCGACCAGAAAGGTTCCGGTCCCCATCGCGGGATCGACCACGACGACACCGTCGTCGGCGAAGCCCCACGGGATCGCCAGGCGGCTGCGGAGGATCTGGTCGACGAAGTCGACCATGGCGTGCGCGACGGGTTCGGGGGTGTAGTAGCTGCCGCTCTCCTTGCGCCGACCGGGGTCGTAGGCGGCGAGGAACTTCTCGTACAGTTCGACATAGATGCTCGGCCGGACCCCCTTGGGCCGGCTGAAGTCGACGACGCCGACAATCCGATGCAGGGTCTCGATCGTGCGGAGTTCTTCCACTGCGGCACTGTCCAGCAAGACCTGAAAGGCCCGTCCAATGAGCAGGTGCTTCTTGCTGAGCTGGCGGCCGATCTCCAGCAAGGGTGTGCCCTGGAAGACGATGCCATCCAGGCGGGCCAGCAGCATAGAGAACACGATCGTCTGGGCGTAGGCGTCGGCAAAGCCGTAATCGTCCAGACCTGGGAAGAGCAACGCACGCCAATCCTCAGCCAGGAGGCTGAGCCCTTCGTAGGCGCGGTGGTCGGGTGAGCCGCGCAGGATTGCCGCGACCTCATCGCGCAAGAGCCTGCACAGTCCAGCAACACGCCGATTGAGTTCGGGCAGGGAGGTGAGCCGCTCGGGCTCCCAGCACAGGAAGTCAAGGACAAGATCGGAGAAATCGGTGCCGGCCAGACGCAGCGGCTTGCGCGGATCGGTGAGGTCACCTTCGATCTGGACCAGGTTCTTGCACTCGCCGAACGAGTACCGTGCCCACGCTGTCCCATCGGTATAGACCAAGTTCGGCAGACCCGAGAGCCGGTCCCACTGCTCTCTTTCTCGCTTGTCCGGACGCCACAGCCTGGTCCCGGGCGCGCCTCGGTTGGGTGCCTTTACCTCCAAGTAGCCCACACGAGTGCTGCCGAGATCGACGGCATAGTCGGGACGCGCGTGGATGTCCTTCAGCAGCACCTCGCCATAGGCGACGGCGTCAAGTCCTAGCTTGAGCGCCACGCGCTTTAGGAGTCGCTCCAGGGGACCGCGAAGCTGATCTTCTGAGGCGCCGCCTCGGTTGAGCTTCTCGCTGACTTCGGTCCCGAAGGCCGCGACAGCGTCCTCAATCCTAAGGCCAGACAGGCGATCGTGACTTCGGCGACCGGCCATGGAAGATCGTGCCCTCCAGCGCAGCGTTACTGCCTGCCTGAAGGATGACTCTCCAACCTATAAGGCTCAATGGTTTTCGTTAAACCTTTTTGGCCGAAGTGGGCAGCCTGTGTTAGGAAACCGTCTGTATGTGCCTCACAGCGACTGGCGTCAGTGAGATCGCGGCCAAGCACGGCACCATAATCGAGCGGGCGTTCGAAGTCAGTCCAGCGTGGACGGCAACGTCGTAGACCAGCTCGATCTGAGTCTGGCCCGCTTCGAGGGGGCTCAATCGTCATGGGTACTCGTGCTGCCGCGAGGTGCGGCGTGAGGTGGCCGTAGCGTTCGTTGCGGGCGGTCAGGCGCCGGTAGCTGAGGTCTGCGCCAGGGTGCGTTCGGAATGCCCAGCGGTGGCCGCCGAGGCGTTCGCCGGACTTGATGCCGGGCCTGTCGACGCGCAGCACGGTGCCGCGTCGCGGACCCTTGGCCGGCGAAACCACCGAAGACGGTTCACCAGGCAGGCCGTCGGCGCGGAAGGTCCAGGCGGCTTCCTACATTCGTCATGGCACCTGAATGGCGTCATAGGTGCCCTCGGTAGTTGCGGCACCATGGTGGTGGATCAAGCGGGGCGCAGCCGTCTGTCGTTGGTGGTGTGTTGGGCGATGGTCAGGTCAGCGATTAGGTTCCGCAGGCGACCGATCTCCTCCTGGGCCTCCGCTAGTTGAGCGTCGGAGAAGGGTTCCTTCGACGTTGACTTCACGGCGCTTCGGATCTTGTCGAGGGCGTTGAGGGCCGTCTCATCGGCGTTCGGAAGGCTGTGAAGGTATTTCTCGGTGGTGGAGAGCTTGAGGTGGCCCAAGCGCTCCTTAACGACTTGCAGGTCGGCACCGCCGGCGAGGAGCCATGAGGCATGGGCGTGGCGGAGGTCGTGGATACGGGGTGACCAGTCGAGCTCGGCGGCGTCTCGGGCCGGGTACCAGCAGTACTTGCGGAACCAGTTGGCGGGAATGTGCGGGTCGGTGTCGACTTCGCGTGGTCGGCGGGGGTCGTCCTTGCCTGCGGCGCGGCGCTTGGCGCGGTAGGTAGCGTAGGCGGCCCGGCATCGATCGCACTTGCACTTGCCCAAGCTGTAGGCGGTGATCGTGCCATGGGTGTATGTGCGGCCGTTCGGGGCTTCGAACTTCAGCGTGTCGGCGTCCGCGATCTCGGAGTGGGGTTCGGCCGTTGCCTGATGGCGGCGGGAGAAGAAGAGGTCATTCGGCTTGAGCCCGTTGGCTTCTGCATGCGCCTTGAGCTTGGCGACGATTTGGGGGCTGAGCTTGAAGCGACGGTGCTTCCGATTCTTGGGGTAGGGCTTGACCAGGAACCGTTTGCCCTCCGGGTGGTTCTTACGGCTGAGTTCGACCACCGCACGGCTGACGGTGAGGATGCCGGTGGTGAAGTCGAGGTCATTGACCCGCAGTTCGGTCAGCTCGCCCCAACGGAGGCCGCTCTCGATGTCGGTTTCGATGAGCAGTTGCGCGTCCGAGTCTGGTAGCCGCTGGTAGATCGCGTCGAACTGGTCGACCGTAATGATCTTTCGGATCTTCTCGGGCACCGGATCGGTCTCGATGCCGCGGCTCGGGTGGATTGCGATCACGTTGTCTCGGAGCGCGGTGGTGAATATGGCGTTGAGGATCGAGACCTTGCAGTACTGAATGCGGCGCGGAGTTACGCCCTGTGCTTTGAGGTGGGTGATCCACTCCTGAACGTGCTCAGGAAAGATCTCTCGCATACGCATATTGCCGAAGTACGGCATTATGTGCCTGTAGATGGCCGAGGTGTAGTCCTGCCTGGTGCTGGGTTCCATGCGATGGTGCGGCAGCCATTTCTCCTCGACGTACTGCCGGAACTTCTGTTTTCCTCGTCTGTAGTCCCATGGCATGCCTTCGCGAAGCTTGACCTCTGCGTTCTGCCATGCACGTACAGCCTCCTTGTATGTCCCGTACGTCCCGGCTGAGCGCTGCTTGCCCTGAAGATCCAAGTACAGGGCCTGGTAGCGGGTCGACTTCTTGTTGTCGTACGTGCGGACGAACCCCATGACGGCCACCTCGCTAGCCATGATCATCTATCACTTTTCTATCACTGGATCATGAGTGATCCAGTGATAGATCGACGGACCGTGCGGCACCTTGATTCGGCCGCTGACCTGCACCTTAGCGAGAAATGGCTGATTATGCCAATGTCCAAATTGCACCCTATTTAAATTTCCCAAGCTGACAGCGCGGGTTCGATTCCCGTCACCCGCTCCACAGTCTCCGCAGGTCAGAGCCCTGCAGCACGCCGAGCGATCCCGGTTTCAAGATCGCATGTCAACCAGATGTCAATCAGTCTCCGTGTAACCACGCGAGACTGTGACCCACGTCATACCGCCCTAGAACACGTCCAGCGACTCGGCGATGAGCAAAGTAGCGCGTTCGTTGGCGACAACCGCTCGTTGCCGACTTGCGGGAGGGAACGGGCGTCAGTGTCGGGGTTTGCCGGTGCACACGAAGTTCTCGGCTTGGTCGACGTCACCGTGGCCCTTGTACTTCGGCCAGCGCGGGTATTCGCACAAGGGGCGTGTGCGGTGTTCGGCAGCGGGGCCGGCATCTGTTGCGACGGGCTTCGTGGGCGGCTTGTTTCGGCTCGCCCAGGTGTCCAGGGCGGTAAGGGAGTCCCAAGCCAGGTCGAAGCGGCCGTTCCCATGGGCCATACCGGGCTGGACGTAGTAGCGCACGAAGCGGTGGATCGACGAGCCGTAGCGTTCGGCCATCCGGTCGTAGTGGGCGTTGGTCAACTCTTCCGGGACCAGGACGTCCGTGGTGCCCTGCACGATGATGAGCTTGCCGCCACGGCGAGCGAAACGGTCCACATTGGGGTCGGTCGTGGCGAGGAGCCACGACAGCTTTCTGACCCGCTTCTCGTACTTCCGATAGTCGAAGTCCGTCAAGGAACCGTTGCCGTCCTGCACGACGAGGTAGCGGACGACGGGCCCCAGCAGCCCGAGGTAGCCGGCGGCTTCGGCGTTTCCCGCGTCGTCGAGGAGCATGGTGAGATCCGCGCCCCGCAAGAAGGGGTAGCGGCCGATACCGGTGACCCCGTTCGCCAGTGGGAAGGCGAACTCATGAGGAGATGCCGCGGTCCGCATGGTTCGGATCTGAGCGGGGGTCAAGCAGGCGGTGTCTGCGCCTTCGGGTTCGTCGGGGCAGCGTAGTGAGTTGATGGAAAAGGCACCGTCGCAGCCTCGGACATTGGAGATCAGTCCATCGAAGGCGCCGTCTAGGCCGTCACATGTGCGGTACACGGCGTCTGTGACCAGCCGCTGTTCGGTGACGTCGAGATAGGCTCCGGGGCGGTCGTAAGCCTGTTGCCACATGCGGTGCCAACTGATCATCATCGCTTGATTCTCGATGGCCGGATAGTAGGCGATGATCCCGTCGTAATCGTCACCGTAGCGCTGTGCGGCGACGAGTCCTTCGTGTCCTCCCTTGGAAGCTCCTACGTAGTACTGTTTTGTGGGTTCTTTGGTGTAGTACTTCTGGATTAGGGTTATGGCTGCATCGCGAGTGCGTTTTACGCTTTCCCCGGAGAAATTGGCGAGCGCCTCCTCGTTCAAGGCGAAGGATCCGGCAGGTGCGGTGCCCACGGCGGTGCCGCCGTCACTCCCGAACGTGACGTAGCCGCGGTTGATCGGCGGCTGTCCCTGTGCGGGATCGGCGTTGACGAACCCGGGGGCGACGTTGAGTCCGGTGACGACGGTCCCGTTGAACCCGCTGCCGCCGAACTGCACCGACTTCCCGTTCCATGACGTGGGCAGGTTGATCTGGAAGTCGATGTCGGGCGCCGCGCGGTCGAAGCTGTGCACCGTCCCACGGAGAAGGCAGAACTCGGGACGGCCACTCGCCCGGTCGGTGTTGTGGAGCGTTGCGGAGACGACCTCGCCACCGCGGGTGGGAAGGCCGATGGCCGTGGCCGCGACGCGCTGTCCCGCCATGGACGCGCACCTGGCCTCGGCGTCGGCCACGAAGGTGCGCGCCGGACGCTCGGCGGCCATGGCCGGGGAGAAGGCCGCGAGCAGGCTGCCGCCCGATGCGGTCAACGCGGTGACGGCGGTTGCGACAATGTGTCTTCTCATGTGTCTTTCGATTCTCGTGGACCGGTGGTCTCGGGTTGTCGAGGCGTGTGGGTTACTGCTCGTCGCCCGCGCGGACCAGCATTTCGTTGACGGCGATCCGTCGATCGCGCGTGACGATGTAGCCGATGGCGTCCGCGATGTCGTCCGCTTGCAGTGCCTCGATTCCGGCGATGCGCCGGCGGGCGGATTCGTGGACGATTTCGCTGGGTCGGTCCAGCAGTTCGGTTTCCACGGTGCCGGTTCTCACGGTGCCGGTTTCCACGGTGCCGGTTTCCACCACGCTGACCCGGACCTGTTCCCCGCGCAATTCTTGGCGGAGTGATTCGCTGAACGCCTTCAGGCCGGACTTGGTGAAGCTGTAGACGCTGCATCCCGGCGGGGCGGCTCGCCCGGCGGTCGAACCGAGGTTCACCAGGTCGGCCACCTGGCGGGGGGAGGTCGATGCGGCGTAGATTAACTGTGGGACGGCGGCGTGCGTGATGTGCAGGAGCGCCGCCACGTTTGAGCGCGACCGCTCCCTCCAGCGGCTGGTCGAACATGACTGCCTCGATCCCTTCATGTCCAGGGAGTGCGCGCCCGGGTGCGGGCGGCGGGCCGCCCACGGATGTCGGCCACGGTCTCCCGGACCGCTGATGACAGGACGTAGCCGCCGCGCTGCGGGATCCGGCCGGACAACCGGCGCCGCTCCCGGCACGGGGGAAACGTTCGGCGAGATGCCGACCCGTCAAGCTTGGGCGGGGCGCTCGCCGTTCGCACCAGGGTGTGTCCCTGGTCCACCCCCGAGCCATGGGTGGGGGGC
>NZ_SMKB01000222.1:0-11564 GCF_004348575.1 Actinomadura sp. 7K534 | reverse complement strand
GGGCTGGCCGGGGCCGGTACGGCGGTCACGGTGGGCGGGTCGGGCTCGGCGGAGGCCGTCCCGGCGGTGGCCAGGCCGGTGCCGGCCAGGCCCGCGCCCAGCGCGACGGCCGCTATGAGGGACTTCAACTGCACTGCTGTTCCTTTCGTCGCCATTTCAATTCCGGACGATGACGGGTGTGCCGATCGCCAGGTTCTGGGCCATCCAGGTGATGTCGTCGTTGCTGACCCGCACGCAGCCGTGGCTGACCCTGCCGCCCAGCGCGGACGCCTTGTTCGTGCCGTGGACGGCGAGCTGTCCCGGCCCTCCGGCGAACTTCTTCAGCGTCGGCGAGTGGCCGCTGAGCCCGAAGGCGTACGCGCCGTAGTCGCCGCGGGGGTCCGGCGGCTTGATCAGCTCGGTGAAGTAGAAGCGGCCCGGCGGGGTCGGGGTGCCGCCCTCGCCGGTGGCGACCTTGCCGGTGCGCAGCACCTTGTCGCCGTCGAAGACGGTGAACGTGAACGCCTCCGGGTCGATCTCGACGCGGTGGGACGTGAACGAGATCTTCACGTCGGACGCCTTGATCCAGCCGGTGCTGCCGTTCGGCCGGATCGGCAGCAGCACCTTGAGCCAGTCGCCGTCCCTGGCGTCGACGAGGAAGACCCGGGTGGCGCCCATCCTGTTGGGGCTCGGCAGGGTCGTCCAGGCCGCGCCGTCGCCCTTCTGCCGGTACACGGCGATCTCTCGCCCGCGCACGGTCGCTATCTCGGCACCGCCCTGCCCCGCCTGACCCTGTCCCGCCTGCTGCGGCGCGGCGGCCGCGGGGCCGCCCCCGGCGGGCGTGCCGTCGCCCGGCGGGCCGCAGCCCGCCAGCACGGCGATCGCGCCGGCGGTGAGGAGGGCGCCGATGTGAATTCTGACTTGGCGCATGCCGCGAGATGCTGGCCGAGAAGTGTGAAGAACCTGTGAGGCCGGTGTGATGATCCCGTGGTGCCGATCTTGGGTCCCTTACGCTCGGGAGCCATGAGCGCGGATGTCCTGGTCGCGGAGGATGACGTCAAGCAGGCGGAGCTGCTGCGCCGCTATCTGCAGCGGGAGGGGCACCGCGTGGTAGTCGTCCACGACGGGCGGGCCGCCCTCGACGAGGCCCGCGCGCGCCGCCCGGACCTCGTGGTGCTCGACGTGATGATGCCGGGCGTCGACGGCCTCGACGTCTGCCGCGGCCTGCGCGCCGAGTCCGACGTGCCGGTGCTGATGCTGACGGCCCGCTCGACGGAGGACGACCTGCTGCTCGGCCTCGACCTCGGCGCGGACGACTACGTCACCAAGCCGTACAGCCCGCGCGAGCTGATGGCGCGGGTCCGCACGCTGCTGCGGCGGGCCGGGTGCGCCGAGCGGGTGTACCGGGTCGGCGGCATCGCGGTGGACCCCGAGCGGCACACGGTGCACGTGGACGGGCGCGAGGTCGAGTGCACGCCCGCGGAGTTCCGCATCCTGGAGGCGCTGGCCGCGCGTCCGGAGCGCGTCCTCACCCGGTCGCAGCTCCTGGCGCACCTGCACGGCTTCGACCGCTTCATCACCGAGCGCACGGTCGACGTGCACGTGAAGAACCTGCGGAAGAAGATCGAGCCGCGGCCCGGCCGCCCGGTCCGGCTGTGCACCGTGTACGGCGTCGGGTACAAGCTGGTCGGCGACCGTGCGCCATAGCCTGCTGGTACGGCTGGTCGCCAGCTCGGTGCTGATCGCGGTGTGCTCGATCGTGGCGACCGCGTGGCTGGCGGCGCGCAGCACGTCCGGCGAGATCCGGGACCGGCAGGGCCGGACGCTCGCGCGCGACGCCCGCATCAACGACGCGCTGCTCGGCTACGCGGCGAGCCACCCGCGCTGGGACGGCGTCGGGGGGACCGTTCGGGAGCTGGCCCGGCAGAGCGGCGAGCGGGTCGCGCTGGCGACCGAGGGCGGCGTCCGGATCGCGGACTCGGCGCCGGACAGGCCGCTGCCCGCCCGCGCGTCCGCCGTCGTCGACCCGCTCGCCGTGGACGTCTCGCTGGTGCCGGGCGGGGCCGCCGACCGGATCGACGCGCGGGCGGCCGGGCCGTTCCGGCTGCCGGCGGCCGAGCGGGCGCGGCTGCGCGAGGAGGTCGGCGCGCAGGCGGCCTGCCTGCGCCGCGAGGGCCAGCGCGCCACGGTCGTCGTCGGGCCCGGCGGCCGCCCCTACCTGCGCCGCGAGGGCGGTCCGGCCGCCACGGCACCGGCCGCGAACCGCCCGCGCGCGCCCGCCGCCGGGGTCCGGCTCACCGGGACGCGGCCGGTCGCGGCCGCGTCCACGCCGGAGCCCGCCGCGCCGACGGCCCCGCCGGGAACGTCGACGCCGGAGACGACGCCCGGCGCGCCGAGCAGCCCGCCCGCCGTGCGTCCGCGGCCCCGGCCCGCCGAGACGCCGGCCCCCGCGCCGCAGCCCGTGCCGCGTCCGGCGCCGTGCTCGCCGGACACGCCCGGTCCGACCGCCACCGAGGAACGCGCGCTCGACCGGCTCACCGCCCTGGTCCGGCAGTGCCACGGAAGCCAGGTCGACGTGTGGCTGGACGAGACCGGCACACCGGCCGCGCCGTCGGCGGCCGCCGAATGCCTGGCCACCGCCCGCCGCACCCAGCTGAAGCCGTACGTCGCACCCGCCGCGCTGCTCTACATCGGCTCGCCGGAGGACCGCGCCCCGGCGATCGACCCGTATCGCATCGCGGGGGTCACCGCCGTGATCCTCGTCCTGGCGGTCGGGATGAGCGTGCTCGTCGCCACCCGGCTGGTGCGGCCGGTGCGGGCGGTCACCGCGGCGGCCCGGCGGATGCGGGCGGGTGACGGCTCGGCACGGGCCGTGGTCCGCGCCAAGGGCGAGGTCGGCGAGCTGGGCGCCGCGTTCAACGAGATGTCCGAGCACCTGGACCGGATGGAACGGCAGCGCAAGGCGATGGTCAGCGACGTGTCCCACGAGCTGCGCACGCCGCTGAGCAACATCCGCGGCTGGCTGGAGGCCGCGCAGGACGGCGTGGCCGACCTGGACCCCGCGCTGACCGCCTCGCTGGTCGAGGAGGCCACGCTGCTCCAGCACATCGTCGACGACCTGCAGCAGCTCGCGCTCGCCGACGTCGGCAAGCTCCGCCTGAGCCCCGAGCCGGTCGACGCGGCCGCCCTTACCGAGCAGATCGCGACCGTCTACCGCGCCGCGGCCGAGGCCGCCGAGCTCGCGCTGACCGTCGAGGTGGCGGGCCGTCCCCACCTGGAGGCCGACCCGGTGCGGCTGCGGCAGGCGGTCGGCAACCTCCTCGCCAACGCGGTCCGCTACACGCCCGCCGGCGGGCGGGTGACCCTGCGCGCGTACGGCGACGGCGACGACGTCCTGATCGAGGTGGCCGACACCGGGCCGGGCATCGCGCCCGAGCACCTGCCGCACGTCTTCGACCGGTTCTGGCGGGCGGAGAAGTCGCGCAGCCGCAGGACCGGCGGCAGCGGCCTTGGCCTCGCCATCGTCCGCCAGCTCGCCGAGGCGCACGGCGGATCCGCGGCGGTGCGCAGCGAGCCGGGCCGAGGCGCGACGTTCACCTTGCGACTGCCCCGCGCGCCGGAGTGAACACGGACGCCGGGTTGCACCGCCCGGGCACCGTGCTGCGAGGGTGGAGGTAAGCGCGTTGCTAGGGAGGATCGGTCATGGAACAGCGCACTCTGGGCCGCCAGGGCCTGGTGGCCTCGGCGATCGGCTACGGGACGATGGGCCTGACGATGGCCTACGGTCCTGGTGACGAGCAGGAGGGCATCGCCGCCATCAGGCGCGCGTACGAGCTGGGCGTCACCTTCTTCGACACCGCCGAGCTCTACGGCCTGGGCACCGGCTCCAACGAGATCCTCGTCGGCAGGGCGGTCAAGGACTTCCGCGACGAGGTCGTCCTGGCGACCAAGTTCGGGTTCGACCTGTCGTCCGGGAGGATCTCCGGCCTCAACAGCCGACCGGACAACATCCGCGAGGTCGCCGACAACAGCCTCCGTTACCTGGGCGTCGACCACATCGACGTGCTCTACCAGCACCGCGTCGACCCGGACGTCCCGATCGAGGACGTCGCCGGCACGGTCAAGGAGCTGATCGACGCGGGCAAGGTGAAGTACTTCGGGCTGAGCGAGGCGGGCCCGCAGACCATCCGCCGCGCGCACGCCGTCCAGCCCGTGTCCGTGCTCCAGACCGAGTACTCGCTGTTCGAACGGGACGTGGAGGAGCTGTTCCCGGTGCTGCGCGAACTGGGCATCGGGTTCGTGTCGTACTCCCCGCTGGGACGCGGCTTCATCACCGGCACCGCCAAGCCCGCCGGGTCCTACGACCCGACCGACATGCGCAACCACGACCCCCGCTGGCAGCCGGGCAACTTCGAGAAGAACCTGGCGGCCGTCGAGCGGCTCGCCGAACTGGCCGCCGCGAAGGACGCGACCGTCTCCCAGCTCGCACTGGCCTGGGTGCTGGCCCAGGGCGACGACATCGTCCCCATCCCCGGCACCCGCAGCCCGAAGCGGGTCGAGGAGAACACGGCCGCCGCCGAGCTGACCCTGACCGAGGCCGACCTGGACGCCATCGCCGCCATCCTGCCGACCGGCGGCTTCGGCGCCCGCTACGCCGAGGGCTCCCTACCCACCTGGGTCTGACGGCCACCGCGGAATCCGCTCAGTGACCTGTGTTCCGGTCCACGATCACGGCTGCGATGCCAGCTGGGCCAGGAGGCTTGTGAAGTGCTGGCGGGTGAGGGTGAGGTGGCCTGCGGCGAAATTCTTGCTGTCGCGGATGGCGATCTGGTCGCTGAGGTCGGCGATCTCGACGCAGTTGCCTTCGTCGCCTCCGCTGTGGCTGCTCTTGCGCCAATGAGGCTGGCTCATCGTGGGGGTGTTCATGATTGCGACGCTATCTCGTCTATGAGTTTCAGCGAAGCGGATCTGCTCAGGGCTGCCGAGAGCAGTAGTTCGAAGGTTTCCTCATGGGCTACGACCTCATTCTCGTCCTCCACGAAAAAGCTTTGGGCGAACCGGTCGATCACCGACACGGTGAGTTGGCCGGGTGGGCGCAAGGAGATAAGAAGGTGGGGACTGCCGAACCAGAGGTGCTCGCTGGCAGCGCTGGGGAGCACCCGCAGGTCCACATGTCCAAGGCGGGCGACTTCGGACAGCTTCCTAATCTGCGCGCGCAGGATCGCTGGGTCACCGCCGACGCGGTTGTGGAGAACCGCCTCCGCGATGATCGGCATATAGCGGGGCGGATCGGGCTGGCTTAGCACCCGCTGGCGGGAAAGCCGGAAATCAACCAGCGTCTTGGCGTTCCGCGGGTGTTTCGCAGGGCCGACGGCGATGAGTTTGCGCGTGTAGTCAGGGATCTGGAGAAGCCCAGGGACGATGCTGGGTTCGAAGTTGCGGATCTCGGCGGCATCCTCTTCCAGGCTGGCCAGGTCCAGAGCGGCGGCCGAGATCCGGCCCACTCGTTCTCGCACCCATTTGCCGGGTTTGTGGGTGGCGAGGTGGAGGAGGGAGTCGCGGAGGGGGCCGTCCTCGATGCCGTAGAAGTCGAGGAGGTCGGCGAGTTCGTCGGGGGCGATGGCCTGGAGGCCGTTCTCGACCATGCTCAGCCAGCCCTGGGAGCGGCCGAAGCGGCGGGCGACGGTGGCGACCGTCAGGTTGTGGTGGTCGCGGGCTTTGCGGAGCGCCGAGCCGATCCGGCGCTGGCGAACGGTGGGGGCGTTCCCGGAAGGCATCTCTCCAGAATGTCACCGACTGTGGTCGCTCGTACACGGAAAGGCGGCGCATTGAACGTTCAATCCGGAAACGTTCAGGGCGGGGGACACGAGCGCATCGGGCGGCGAATGTGGCGGGCGACTCCGAAAAGGAAGGGAGGCGCACGCATGGGAGCGCCCGAGACGGGGAGGACGCCGGTTTCCCGGCGCGGTGTGTCGTGGGTGGCGTGGTGGTGAGCGGCGGGCTGGTCGTGCTCGGCTCGCTCACGCTTCCGGGCGTCCGGAGGTCCGTGGGGTACGCGCGGAGCTTCCTGCGGGACATGGTGCCGGCGGCCCATCCCCGGCTGGACGACCTGGTGACCGTCACGAGCGAGACCGTCACGAACGCCATCGTCCACACGGACTCGGGTGACGGTGGCCGGGTGTCGATCAGCCTGCTGGCGGGAGGGGACCTCTACCGCCTGGAGGTCGCCGACGACGGTGCGGGCGGCAGGCGCCCGCGTCCCAGGGCGGAGACCGGGGCCGAGAGCGGGCGCGGGCTGTGGCTCGTGGAAGCCCTGTCGGACGGCTGGGGATTCCGGGCGGACGGGGCGCGCACCGTCGTGTGGGCGGAGTTCCGAGCGGGCGGGAACTCGCCCGGAAACACCGACAGGGGGTTGTCGGAATGCTCCCGGACGCTGGTGCCCGCAGCGTTCGAGAGAGGAGAGCGATGAGCGTTCCCGCGTTCAACACCGTCGCGTGGTTCCAGGTCGGCACCGACGCGCCGGAGGAGGCCCGCCGCTTCTACGGCGACCTGTTCGGCTGGAAGATCGAGGCCGACCCCGACGGCGACGGCTACGACCTGGTCCGCTACCCGGGAGCCGACATCCCCGTGGGCGGCATCTCGCACGAGGCCGCCGCGTCCGGCAGGCACGCGATGTTCCTGGTCATGGTCGAGGACGTCGACGCCCTCTGCGCGGAGACCGAGAAGCACGGCGGCAAGGTGGCCCTGCCCACGGTCACCGCGAGCACCGGCCTGAAGTTCGCCTACCTCCAGGACCCGGCGGGCAACACCTTCGGCGTCTTCTCACCCGCGGCGGCCTGACGGCGAAAGCACGAAGGGCCCCGAGGTGAACCTCGGGGCCCTTCCGGTCATCGCGGCCTACACCTCCGCGATCACCGCCACAACTACCTCAGCCACAGCCACGGGTCGTGCGGCCGGAGCGAGTGCAGCGAGCGCAGGTCGCACGACCCGCCGAGCCGGGCGACCGCAGCGACACAACACACGTCCCGCACGGTCACGCCAGACCGAAACGGTGGCGTGAGGATCGACCGGCTCGCAACGGGGGTTCCAGGGGGTCGCCCCCCTGGGCGAGTCAGCCGACGCCGTTGGCGAACACGTCGCTGACGTCCGCGTCGAGACGGTAACGCTGGATCGCCTGCTGGAGCGTCTCCGGCTTGATCTCGCCGTGCCGGGCGAGCCGGGTCAGCACCGCCAGCACGATCGACGCGGCGTCCACGTGGAAGTAGCGGCGGGCCGCGGCGCGGGTGTCGGAGAAGCCGAACCCGTCGGTGCCGAGCGAGGTGTAGTCCGTGTGGACCCACGGGGCGATTTGGTCGGGTACGGCGCGGGTGTAGTCCGATACCGCGACGATCGGCCCGGCGACGTTCTCCAGCCTGCGGGTCACGTACGGGACGCGCTGCTCGGCGTCCGGGTTCAGCAGGTTCCACTCGTCGCACGCGCGGGCCTCGCGGGCCAGCTCGTTCCACGAGGTCGCCGACCACACGTCGGCGGCGACGCCCCAGTCCTCGGCGAGGAGCCGCTGCGCCTCCAGGGCCCACCGGCCGCCGACGCCGGACGCGAGGATCTGCGCCCGTGGGGTCTCGCCGTTCCCGGCGACGGTCTCCGGGGCGGCCTTGTACGGGTACAGGCCCTTGAGAAGGCCGTCGACGTCGACGTCGTCCGGCTCGACCGGCTGCTGGTACGGCTCGTTGTAGACGGTCAGGTAGTAGAAGACGTTCTCGCCGTCCGGGTGCTCCTCGGACGTCCCGTACATGCGGCGCAGCGCGTCCTGGACGATGTGCGCCAGCTCGAACGCCCACGTCGGGTCGTAGTGGACGCAGGCCGGGTTGGACGCGGCGAGCAGCGGGGAGTGGCCGTCGGCGTGCTGGAGGCCCTCACCGGTGAGGGTGGTGCGCCCGGCGGTGGCGCCGAGGAGGAACCCGCGGCCCATCTGGTCGGCGAGGGACCACATCTGGTCGCCGGTCCGCTGGAACCCGAACATCGAGTAGAAGATGTACACCGGGATCATGTGCTCGCCGTGCGTCGCGTACGCGGTGCCCGCGGCGATCGCCGACGCCATCGACCCGGCCTCGCTGATGCCCTCGTGCAGCATCTGGCCGCTCTGCGACTCCTTGTAGGACAGCAGCAGCTTGCGGTCCACCGCGTCGTAGGTCTGCCCGTGCGGCGAGTAGATCTTGGACGTGGGGAACAGCGAGTCCATGCCGAACGTGCGGTACTCGTCCGGCGCGATCGGCACGAACCGGGCGCCGATGTTCTCGTCCTTGATCAGGTCCTTGAGCAGCCGGACGAACGCCATGGTCGTCGCGACGTTCTGCTTGCCGGAGCCCTTCTTCAGCTCGCTGTAGACGGGGTCGCCGGGCAGCTTGAGCGGCTTGGCCCGCACGACGCGCTTCGGCAGGAACCCGCCGAGCGCGGCGCGGCGCTCGCGCATGTACTGGATCTCATCGGAGTCCTCGCCCGGGTGGTAGTAGGGCGGGAGCGGCGCCTCCAGGGCGGAGTCCGGGATGTCCAGGTAGAGGCGGTCCCGGAACTCCTTCAGCTCGGCCTTGGTGAGCTTCTTCATCTGGTGGGTGGCGTTGCGGGCCTCGAAGTCGGAGCCCAGCGTCCAGCCCTTGATGGTGTGCGCGAGGATCACGGTCGGCTGCCCGACGTGCTCGCGGGCCGCCTTGAACGCCGCGTAGACCTTGCGGTAGTCGTGCCCGCCGCGCGACAGCTTGCGCAGCTCGTCGTCCGACAGGTGCTGGACGATTCGGCGCAGCCGCGGGTCGGCGCCGAAGAACTTCTCCCGGATGTACTCGCCGGACTCGACGGTGAACGTCTGGAACTGCCCGTCCGGCGTGGTGTTCATCTGGTTGACGAGCACGCCGTCGACGTCCTGGGCGAGCAGCGGGTCCCAGTCGCGGCCCCAGATGACCTTGATGACGTTCCAGCCGGCGCCGCGGAAGTAGGACTCCAGCTCCTGGATGATCTTGCCGTTGCCGCGGACCGGGCCGTCGAGCTGCTGGAGGTTGCAGTTGATGACGAACGTGAGGTTGTCGAGCTCCTCGCGGGCGGCCAGGCCGATCGCGCCGAGCGACTCGGGCTCGGCCATCTCGCCGTCGCCGAGGAACGCCCACACGTGCGAGCGGGACGTGTCCTTGATCTTCCGGTTGTAGAGGTAGCGGTTGAACCGGGCCTGGTACACCGAGTTGATCGCGGTGAGGCCCATGGACACCGTGGGGAACTCCCAGAAGTCCGGCATGAGCCGCGGGTGCGGGTAGGACGACAGGCCGCCGCCCGGGTGCGAGTGCTCCTGGCGGAACCCGTCGAGCTTCTCCTCGGGCAGGCGTCCCTCAAGGTAGGCGCGGGCGTAGATGCCGGGTGAGGCGTGGCCCTGGATGAAGACCTGGTCGCCGGACTCGCCGTGGTCCTTGCCGCGGAAGAAGTGGTTGAAGCCGACCTCGTACAGGGATGCGGCGGAGGCATAGGTCGCGATGTGGCCGCCGACGCCGATCTCCGGGCGGTTCGCCCGCGACACCATGATCGCGGCATTCCACCGGATGTAGGCGCGGATGCGCCGCTCCACGTGCTCGTCGCCGGGGAACCAGGGCTCGTGCTCCGGCGGGATCGTGTTGATGAAGTCGGTGCTGCGCAGGCCGGGCACCCCGACCTGCAGCTCCCGCGCCCTCTCCAGGAGCCGGAGCATCACGTACCGGGCCCTGCCGCGGCCTTCTGTCTTGATGACCGTGTCCAGCGACTCCAGCCACTCCCGGGTCTCATCCGGGTCGATGTCCGGCAGCTGGCTCGGCAGGCCGTCGCTGATGATCGAAAAGCGTTGACGTCCGGAAGCCACGGGGTCCCCTCTGTCCTTACGTCCATGCGGGTGAGACCGGGGCCTCCGCGCGGGTCGGCCACCGGTCCCCGGCAGACTGTTGTCGCTCGTCTCAGATTCCATCGTCGCCGTTTATGACGGCTAACGCATCTCTACCAACCGGTAACCATTCTCCCCGGTCAACCGGGGTACGCACCTGGGAGAGCGGTTTTTCCCGACGAGATCGGAGGAGCCATGAACGGGCGAGTCGGAGACCGGCTGCTTGTCCACGGCAACATCGTGGGGCAGCCCGACCGGCAGGGGGAGATCCTGGAGGTGCGGGGCGAGAACGGGGGCCCGCCGTACCTGGTCAGGTTCGACGACGGCCACGAGACCCTGGTGTACCCGGGGCCCGACGCGGTGATCGAGACCAGGGAGCGGACGTCCCGCTGACCGGACCGAGCACGGACCGGACCGAGCACGTACCGGACCGAGCACGCACCGGGCGCCGCGCCCGCGGTCCCGGAAGATCATGCGGCCCCGGAGGCGTCCGGGGCCGCGGATCGGGTATGCCGGGGATCATGGAGAGCACCGTGGTCCGCGTGACGACCGGGGCGCGCGAGGTCGTGCACGACATCACTGCGGAGTGCGAGCGGTTCGCGGCGTCGGCGGGCGGCGACGGGCTGCTGCACGTCTTCGTCCCGCACGCCACCGCAGGCGTGGCGGTCATCGAGCTGGGAGCGGGCAGTGACGACGACCTCCTGGCCGCCCTCGGGGACCTGCTGCCGGCGGACGACCGCTGGCGGCACGCGCACGGCTCCCCGGGACACGGGCGGTCGCACGTGATGCCCGCGCTCGTCCCGCCGTTCGCGACCCTGCCGGTGATCGGCGGGAGGCTGGCGCTCGGGACGTGGCAGTCGGTGGCTCTGGTGGACCTCAACGTCGACAACCCCGATCGTGAGATTCGGTTGTCGTTCCTAAAGGGATGAGCGCCGAGCGCACCGGGTGCCCTCACAGGGGAGCCGGGATGAGCGGACCGCGTGTCACCCTGCGTGGGGACGCTGTCACAGCTATTTCCGTAATCGGGCCAATGAGGCCACCAAAAGCCGGGAAGACACTTGCGCTAGGGGCCCTCACTTGTGTGGACTGTCCCGCAAACACCGCACAGGTGCGGGCGGGCCACCCGTCCCGGGGGCCGGAACAGATACATGCACGACACCGTGCGGACTTGACGACCATGGGAGGACTTTCGTGAGCGCGACCGCGGGTCAGGCGCAGTCTGAGCGCAGCCTGGCCGAACGGCTCGGCCTGAAGGCGGGCCAGGTGGTGCAGGAGATCGGCTACGACGACGACGTCGACGAGGAGCTCAGGGAGTCCGTCGAGGCCGTCACGGGGAACGAGCTGGTCGACGAGGACTACGAGGACGTGGTCGACGTCGTGCTGCTGTGGTGGCGCGAGGAGGACGGCGACCTGTTCGAGGGCCTGACCGACGCGATGATCCCGCTCACCGGCGGCGGCAACATCTGGCTGCTGACGCCCAAGGCGGGCCGGGACGGCCACGTGGAGCCCAGCGACATCGGCGAGGCCGCGCAGACGGCCGGGCTGTCGCAGACCAGCAGCGTCAGCGCCGCCAAGGAGTGGTCCGGAACGCGGCTGGTCGCGCCCAAGGTCCGCAAGTAGTCCCCGGCGCCCGGCGACTCGGGCGGCGCGGGGTGGCAGACTGATCCCGTCCCCCACGCCGGTGGGGGGCGGGGCG